>JAHDIS010000016.1:0-49569 GCA_020630695.1 Paracoccaceae bacterium
CCGATAAGATCACTGCTCTGGAAGAGCTGGGTGCCGCAGCCGGTGTTGAAACCGTCGATGCACCTGTTGAAATGGCCGCCCCGCGCGAGCCGGTTCGCGATGAACTGGGCCGTTCCTATGCAACGGGCAAGCGTAAAGATGCGGTCGCCCGCGTCTGGATCAAGCCGGGCTCCGGCAAGGTCAGCGTGAATGGCAAGGAAATGAACGTCTACTTCGCACGTCCGGTTTTGCAGATGATCCTGCGCCAGCCGTTTTCGGTTGCCGGTGTCGAGGACCAGTTCGACGTCTACGCCACCGTTAAAGGCGGCGGCCTTTCCGGTCAGGCCGGTGCGGTCAAGCACGGCATCTCCAAAGCGCTGCAGCTGTACGATCCGTCGCTGCGCGGTGCTCTGAAAGCTGCTGGCTTCCTGACACGCGACAGCCGTGTTGTTGAACGTAAGAAGTACGGTAAGCGCAAGGCGCGCCGGAGCTTCCAGTTCTCCAAGCGTTAAGCTTTTGCGGGTACGACCCGCGACAAACGAAAAGGCCGCCCAGCAGGGCGGCCTTTTTTGTTTTGGTCAAGGTCGGTGACAATCGTCCAGCTTGCCAAAGCTCGCGATATCTTTGGCGGTGCTCAGGCTCTGGGACTGACCGTCCTGATAAAAGGCCGTTCCATCCCAGCCGGAAGTCGCCAAGTGATTGCGCGTCAGCAGCAAAAAGCCAAAGGCGTCTTCGCCCAGCGTTTTGGGCATCCGGCCGCGATATTCCATGGCATAGCCATCGTGGCGTCGATGGTGCAAACCGCGGCTGTCCATATCTGGCACCTTGCAAGGACGAAATGACAGGCCGGTTGACGGGTTGAAATATTGTCCCGGTGGCCCGTCGAGTTTCACACCGCTGTTGCCCACCACGATCTGCTGCGGCAGCGCGTTGTCACGGAAGACGACATTGGTGAACATGTGTTCATGCGCCGCCAGCACGGATCGCAGCCCGCAAGCCCCGATTTTGCCGGTGTCATTGTAACCCTGACATTCCGGCGCGACCCCCTGCGCCAGCGCAGCCGCGAGCGCTTCGCCCACGTGTCTGTCGACCTGTTTGGGATGGAACCCGGATGTATCAAGCCCCCAGATTGGGCGATGCATCACAAAAGTTGTGTGGATTGGCAGGCCTTTCGTGGTTTTGTCCTGCGTCCAGCCAAGCGCGGTTTTGAACTCGCAAATCGCCTGTTCCCACAATTCCTGATCGGACAGAAATCCTGTCTTCTTTGTGATTGCGGTGCAGTCGAGCGTATCTGGTAGTGTTTTCCTCGAGACGCTCGGCCCCGTGCCGACAATGACAAAACGGTGCGGCGCAGTGGGGGCAAGGCTGGTATCGCGCATTTCGAAATACCACGATGTCACCAGCCGTCGATCCATTCCGCTGCAGGTGATAGACGAGTCGTTTGGCCCAAAGAAAAAGTACCAACCGTGGCCCGCCCGGTCGCAGGTTTCGTGATTGCCGCGCACAAAGGCCCAAGGCACCTGCATCAAGGGGCCGTTGGCCGTACGGGAAAAGAAATCACTGTTCCAGTTGTCCCAATCCCGGATGCTTTCCTGATCATAGCGGTAGTCGCCCAGATGGATCGCGATATCGGGGTTTTTCTGCATCGCCAGCGCGGCGATCTCGGCAAAGAAAAAACGGGTTTCGGGCTTTAACTGTTTGATTGTGCCGATCTTTGCACAGTCCTGTTTGAACCGGGATCCGGAACCGGAATTGAGGATCAACCCCCGGCATCCGGTATCACCGAAAACCACCACGCGCGGTGCAGCCCCAGTTGCGCGGTTGGCGCCGGCCAGTGTTACGGCAGTGCCATCAGGCGAGGTGACAGGCTGGCCGGCGTTGTCCAGAAGCGCCGCAGCAACCCAATCTTCGTCCATGTTCGTTTGGCATACGGTCACCTCATCGAACTGCGACGCGGGTCGATTGCTGCGCATGATCCAGGCTGGGCTCAGGGTCTGTTGCGATCCATCTGCCTTTTGCGCGCGGATTTTATAGCTGGGGCAGCTTTGCTGATCGGTAATAAACCTCAGCGACAGGTTCAGGGGCATCTCGCCATGCGCTTTGGTGATCGGGCCATCTGACCCCATAACCTGTGCCCAAGCCGCGTGAACGGATTCGGCATGGGCGGCACCTGCCATTGTGCAAAGCGCGGCAAAAGTGCTGGTAACCATGGTTTTGATCATTGGCACACCTTTCTGGAAATACACGTTTTAAAATAGTTAATGAAGGGTAACACATCTTTTGGTTTTGTCATTGCCGGTTATGCGCGTACCGCACGCTGAACTGGGCTGGGCAAATTCACTTAAGTTTGGCAAAGACATACAGGGCGCGATGCCCGGCGAGACAAGGTTCGGAACGGTGGGACACCCAAGCTACACCATGGAAGACGCAGGGCAGTTGGCGCAGGTTGTGCATGGCACACCCGATCCACAGCGCCTGACCTTGTTCTCAACCATGAAGAACGAGATGGCCTTTCTTCCGGCGTGGCTTGCCCATCATCGCGACATTGGATTTGAACAATTCCTGATCTGGGATGACGCCTCTGACGATGGCTCGTTTGAATACCTGCGCGACCAGCAGGACTGCGTCGTGATGCACTCTGACCTTAGCTTTGGACAGGAAATTCACTATTGCGATCCCGAAGGTCAGTCGCGGTTGGAACGGGTGGGGACCTACTTCAAGATTGCCTTGCCACATCTGTTTTTTGACGGGCAGTTTGTCGGCTATGTGGATGCCGACGAATTCCTGATCCTGCCGCCGGGGGTGTCCTCTATGACGCAGGTGATTGATCGTTTGACGGCGGCGCAATCGCCATCGGCGGTCGCCTCGGTGGTTGAGTTTTTTCCGAAGGATGCCAGTGGTTTGCAGGGCGAAATGCCTGCGGATTTTGACGGTTTGATCGCCGCATATCCCTATTTCGAAGCTGAACAGCTTGTTCAGCTCGTTCCCGGTGAACAACCCATGCTGATGGGGCAATCAAAGACTGCGCGTCTGTTTGACCACTACGAGATCAAGCCAAAGCTGGAACGCAAGGGATGGCACCGTATCTGGATGCCGAAACGTGCCAAGAAGGCGCAGAGTTTTCAAAAGTCCCCACGTCACAAGACGCCGCTGGTACGTCGGGACGCACAGAGCCGTCTGACCGGCTCGCACTATGGAAATCTTCCGCCGTCACCGGATGTTTTGCTCTGTGTTGCGCATTTCGTATTCACGGCGCAATTCGCGGACAAGATCGACCGCGCCACACGCTGGGGCGCCCATGCCAATGGCGCTTCGAAGTATCGGTACTACCGGGCCTTGCTCGATGCGATGCAGTCAGGTGAGGGCGGATTTCTGGGGCCGAATTCGCAGCGTTTTGAGAGCGCAGAGCAGCTTGTAAAGGCAGGGCTTATGCGCTGGTAAGCACCCAGCGCGCCGAGGGCCAGAGCGTCGTAATCTGCGGTAGACGCCGGGCCACCGCTTCGTACACAGGGCGGTAGTGCAGGGCGATCTGCTGTTCCAGCTCCTCGGGCAGGGGGGCACTGCCTGAGCCGCGTGCATTGACCTGCTGGCTGCCTGCCTGCGGGTCGGCAGGCACTTCGGCAAAGGCTGAAAATGCCGCGACCCCGGCAGGGGTGAACATCTCCTCAAACAGGCAAATGTATCGCGCCTCCGGGGCAAAGCTCTGTTCCATCGCCGCCAGAGTGAGATCATAGCGCATGCGCGCGGCCGCCTCGGGGCCCGCGAAAAAGCTGCGCATGTCCTCGGCCTCGTTTTCGGAGCTGTCGATATACCCTTTTTGCTGGTCCATACGCATATGCGATCGCAGCCGGGCAACAGGATCGCGCATGGCGAAAAAGGCCCGTGTCGGTATGCCGCGTGCTTCGAACCCATCGCGGATGCCCGCCAGCATGGTCGCAGGCAAAGCCGCGTAAGAGGGTGTGATATCCCCCGTCCGGGTGATGCCGGGTTTTCCGAGCAGTCCCGCAAAATAGTCAAAGTATTCGTCGCGGTCGGTCTGCATTCGCCAGCGCAGATAGTCGCGCGGCATGGCCAGCCCCAATCGCCGTTTCAGTGCGCCTTTGACAGCACCAGCAAAACCGGGCTTTGGAACGCGGTAGCGGAAAAAAACTGAGCCGAGGTCGGCTTCCCAGATCTGATATTCGCCCAGACGGCCGAAATCAGACCCGGATTGGCGCGCCAGATAGGCTTGCATCCAGCTTGAGCCGCATTTCTGTCCGCCCAGCCCCAGATAGAATACCTTGTCCAAATCGACCCCCGACTGATCCAGCGGCACCCTATGCGTTGCCTTTGGATTGATCAATCTGAGAGCCTTTCAAAACCACGATGGTCACAATGGCTTTACCTTCTTGCGGGAACCTCTCGTCTGATTTACCCGGCTGGGCTAGAAGACGGGCAGTCGCAAAAGGACGAACCATGCCAAACCGCCGCGAAATTGCGCGCGATATTTCTTATTCCTGGTCTGCGTCGACCCGCAGCGGCCGCGCCATGATCCGTCTGATGGAAAATGCGACAGGCCGTTTGGGGCTGATCAAGCGGGCGGACGGCTATGCCGACGAAGTGGCGCAGGGGCGCGACTTTTGGGAAGTGATGGTCGAGCGTTATGGCCTCGGGCTCGAGGTGATGGCCGGCAGTCTGGATAATATTCCTGCCGAAGGCCCTTTGATCGTTATCGCGAACCACCCTTACGGCATTCTGGATGGATTGATTTTGGGTCACATCCTATCGGTCCGGCGCGGTGACTTTCGGATTTTGGCCAATTCAGTGTTTCGCAAGGCAGAAGAGCTGAACCGCATCGTTTTACCCATCAGTTTTGATGAAACCAAAGAGGCCATGCAGCAGAACATCCAGACACGCAAAGCGGCATTGCGTTACCTGTCGGATGGCGGCTGCATCGGTGTGTTTCCCGGTGGTACGGTTGCGACGGCAGCGAAACCTTTTGCCCGTCCCATGGATCCCGGCTGGCGCACCTTCACGGCCAAGATGATCGCGAAATCCGGTGCACGGGTGGTGCCAATCTATTTTGACGGCCACACGTCGCGTCTGTTCCAACTGGCCAGCCACATGCATTCAACGCTGCGTATGGGGTTGCTCATCAAGGAATTCCGCAAACGGGTGGACACGCCGGTACGCGTCGTCATTGGTGACCCGATCGAGGCGGATGTGATGGCAAAATTCGCCAAGGATCCACGCGGAATGATGGATTTCCTGCGCAACTCGACCTATGAGCTGTCACCGGTGCCTTTGCAGTCACTGGACTACGGATTTGAGTTTGAAGACCGCCACAAAAGCGGCGATGATACAGGCAAACGGCTTTATTGAGACCGGGCAGGAGCAATTGAGATGGCAGTAGGTGTATTTGATTCAGGACTTGGCGGGCTGACAGTTCTGGATGCCGTGTCGAAGCGGCTGCCGGATGTTCCCTTTGTCTATTTCGCCGACAGCGCCCATGCGCCCTATGGGGTGCGCGATGCCGATGATGTTTATGATCTGACTGTTTCGGCGACCGAGCGTCTGTTCGAAGCGGGGTGCGATCTGGTCATTCTTGCCTGCAACACCGCCTCGGCGGCGGCCCTGCGCCGCATGCAGGAAGGATGGGTGCCGCGCGACAAACGGGTCTTGGGTGTCTTTGTGCCTCTGATCGAAGCACTGACCGAACGGCAGTGGGGCGATAATTCCCCGCCGCGCGAAGTGGCGGTTGAACATGTGGGGCTCTTTGCGACGCCTGCAACCGTGCGCAGCCGGGCGTTTCAGCGCGAGCTGGCCTTTCGCGCGATCGGCGTCGATGTCGAAGCACAGGCCTGTGGCGGCTTGGTCGATGCCATCGAAGAAGGTGACATGATCCTTGCCGAGGCGCTTGTCCGCAGCCACGTCGATGCGCTGAAACGCAAAATGCCTGAACCGGAGGCCGCCATTCTGGGCTGCACCCATTACCCGCTGATGCAGGACATCTTTCAGGATGCATTGGGCGAAAACGTCAAAGTTTACAGTCAGGCAAACCTCGTGGCTGAATCGCTGGCTGACTATTTGGAGCGCCATCCTGATATGCTGGGATCAGGTCAGCAAAGCCAATTCCTGACCACGGGAAATCCCAAAAAGGTTTCGGGGCATGCGACCCAATTCCTGAAACGCCAGATTGAATTTGTAAGCGCTTAGCGCTTCGCCGGCATCGCAAACGGCCGCTTTGGCGCCAAGAAATTCCAAAGGTTGAGCGCGGCTAATGCCGCCTTTGCCTTTCAGGATGCGGCACCCGTCTAGAACGCCATTGATCCAAGCGCCGCCGCGGCGTATAGAGCGCCCATCAGGAGATCGATGATGACCGCCCCATACGCAACAACCCTGCGACGATGATGCGCCTGCCGCCACGAATGTGCTGCGGCTTCTTTTACGTTCTCCAATTGGCACAAATCGACACGACAGTGCCCAAAGACTTCAGGATCTTACCATGACGCATTCCATCGCCATCATCGGCGCCTCGGGGTACACCGGGGCTGAACTCATCCGGCTGATCGCCACCCATCCCGGGTTTGAGATCAAGGCTCTGGCCGCAAACTCCAAAGCGGGGCAGCCACTGGCCGCTGTCTTTCCGCATCTGCGCCATCTGACCTTGCCTGATCTGGTAACGTGGGAACAGATCGACTTTGATCAGATCGACCTGTGCTTTTGTGCCTTGCCGCACAAGACCAGTCAGGAAGTCATCGCGCAATTGCCGGCCTCGGTGAAGATCGTTGATCTGTCTGCGGACTTCCGGCTGCGGGATCCAGAAGCCTATGCGAAATGGTATGGCAACCCGCACAGCGCGCCCGAATTGCAAAAAGAGGCCGTCTATGGCCTGACCGAGTTCTACCGTGATGAGATTTCCGGCGCGCGGCTGGTTGCCGGTACGGGATGCAACGCGGCAACGGGTCAGTACATCTTGCGGCCATTGATTGGGGCAGGGGTGATTGATCTGGATGAGATCATTCTGGACCTGCAATGCGGCGTCTCCGGCGCGGGTCGCTCGCTCAAGGAAAACCTGCTGCACGCGGAACTGTCTGAAGGCACCAATGCCTATGCCGTCGGCGGCACCCACAGGCATCTGGGCGAATTCGATCAGGAATTCAGTGCTATCGCCGGACGCCCCGTGCAAATCCA
The DNA here is from genome assembly GCA_020630695.1 of Paracoccaceae bacterium. Taxonomy (GTDB): domain Bacteria; phylum Pseudomonadota; class Alphaproteobacteria; order Rhodobacterales; family Rhodobacteraceae; genus Thalassococcus_A; species Thalassococcus_A lentus. The sequence continues at coordinate 7,153 of JAHDIS010000016.1, forward strand.
GTTCACGCCTCATCTGGGCCCGTTCAATCGGGGTATTCTGGCCACCTGCTATGTCAAAGGTGATGCCGCGACCGTGCATGAAACACTGGCCAAAGCCTATGGATCAGAGCCGTTTGTCGAAGTGTTGCCGATGGGTGAGACGCCCAGCACGCATCACGTGCGGGGCTCAAACTTCTGCCATATCGGGGTAACAGGTGATCGGATTTCCGGCCGTACGATCGTAGTCGCGGCCCTCGATAATCTGACCAAGGGAAGTTCCGGGCAGGCTATTCAGAACGCGAACCTGATGTTGGGTCAGCCAGAAACGGCCGGGCTGATGCTGGCGGCGTGTTTTCCATAGTCCGCATTGCCGCATCCTTTAGCGCGCGGATTGCTCAAAGACCGTCGTGAAACGCGTCGATCAGGTGGCTGACAACTGCCCGCATCTGTGTTTCCTGATCGCCACCTGACTTGGCCGATTCCGCTGCCACCGCGCGTTGCCGGCTGCTTGCGTTGCCCCGGATCGCAATGGCGCGGGCGTTTTCCAGCTCGGGCAGGCATCGCAGGATCCCAGCATCCTGTTCCAAAAGCTCAACAAGTTCGTTCATCAAGTCGGGCATCGGAACGATCTTGCCGGCACCATAGTCGATCAAGCCTTCGGCCACGCCGTACCGCTGAGCGCGCCACCGGTTTTCACCGATCAGGAAGGGCTCGTAAATGCGCCAGCGTTGATTGCTGACACGCAAACGCCAGAGCATGCGCAACAGGCACTGGTTTAACGCTGCCAGTGTTAGTGTGTCCTCGATGCGGGGCTGCACATCCATAATCCGCGTTTCCAGCGTCGGAAAGCGTGCAGATGGTCTCAAATCCCACCAGATCTTGGAACTGTCCTCGATGACGCCAAGATTGACCAGAATTTGCACTGACCGCTCATAGTCGGACCAGCTTTCGAACTGGGGCGGCAGGCCGGTGCGTGGCAGGTTGTCGAAGACAGAAAGCCGGTAGCTGGCCAAACCGGTGTCGTCCCCCTGCCAGTAGGGCGATGACGTGGACAGGGCCAATAGATGGGGCAGGAAATAGGTCATCTGCCGCATCAGATCGACCCGTAGTGGATCATCATCCAGCCCCACATGCACGTGCATCCCACAGATCAACATACGGCGCACAACCCCGCCAAGATCGCGGCTGAGCGCGTTATAGCGGTCTTTGTCGGTATGGGACTGCTGCTTCCAGTCGCCAAAGGGATGACAGGATGCGGCGATTGGCGCCAGATTATGGGCCTTGGCGCAACGTGCCACGGTGCTGCGCAGGCGTTTCAGCTCTTCTCTGGCGTCGGTCACGCCGGAACACGGCTTGGTTCCGATCTCGATCTGGCACTGCAGGAACTCCGGGCTGACCTGACCTTCCAGTTCAGCAGCGCAGGCCTGCATCAGGCTCTCTGGCGCTTCGGCGAGGGCAAGACTGTCGAGATCGACCAGAAGGTATTCTTCCTCGATCCCGATGGAAAAGGCAGGTTCCGTCACGGATTGTCCCTTCGAACTGAAAGTCAGGGCTCTATTGGGCGCCAATGTGCGCCGGTTTTCAAGAGGCGTTGCGCGCGACCTCAAAGGCGTTTTTCCAAACCGGCAAAACGTCGTCCGGGTTCAAACCCAGAAACGTCACGCTTTCATCGCTTGCGCGAAACACACCGATCTCGAAGTCGACTTTGACCTCGGCAATGCTCTGATACATGCGGCCAACCCCGAATTGTACATCGCCCGGGGCAAAGAGTGCCGTCTTGCATCCCGTCGCGCGCAATGTCGAAAGTGCACTGATCCGCGACACGAGAAATATCATGCGCGCGAAATCGATGTTCAGCGTGGTGGCGCCAGACATATCGATCAGGTGATTGTACGCCGCATCGTATTGCGCGCTTTCGCAATAGGCTTTGTAAGCGTCCACGACCTCTTCCGTTTCGACAGTTCCTTCGTAACGGATAAAGACGACATTGATCTCTGGGTGCACGGAGTATCGCGCTGGCATTGTGTTCTCCTATGGGCGCACTCGCACTATAGGCGAAAAGACGCTCATGGGCCACACCTAAAACGTGTTTTTTGAAAACAAATTTCGCTTGCCGCGTGCTGTGAGGCCGGGATCAATTGGCCTGACTGCTGGCTTAGTGCCGGTCAAAGCCGATTGCACAGGCTTTGCCAAAATATGCGGCGGCCCTTTTCCAAAGGCCGCCGCAACAGTGATTAGTCCATGGCTTTGAAGTTGAATTCGCCGCCTTCCTTGATGCCCGAGAACCAGCGCGCGGTGACGGTTTTGGTCTTGGTGTAGAACCGGAACGCGTCGGGGCCGTATTGGTTCAGATCGCCAAAGGCGGATTTTTTCCAGCCGCCAAAGGTGTGATAGCTGAGCGGGACCGGGATCGGGAAGTTGATACCAACCATGCCGACGTTTACGCGGTGCGCAAAGTCACGCGCCGTGTCACCATCGGCAGTAAAGATCGCGGTGCCGTTGCCATAGGGGTTGTCCATGGTCAGCTTCAGCGCTTCTTCGTAGGTCTCGGTGCGGACCTGGCTCAGAACCGGGCCAAAGATCTCTTCTTTGTAGATCTCCATGTCGGGCGTGACGTTGTCAAAATAGCTTGGGCCAACGAAAAAGCCGTTTTCGTAGCCCTGCAGGCTAAAGCCGCGACCATCCACAACCAGCTCTGCGCCCTGATCCACACCGCTGTCGATCAGACCCTCGATGCGGGCCTTTGAGGCTGCCGTGATAACCGGACCGTAATCCACGTCTTCGTTCGCGGTGTATGGGCCGACTTTCAGTTTTTCGATGCGTGGAACCAGACGGTCACGCAGACCATCGGCGGTTTCCTTGCCAACCGGAACAGCCACGGAAATCGCCATGCAGCGTTCGCCAGCCGCGCCGAAACCGGCGCCGACCAGCGCATCGGCTGCCTTGTCCAGATCGGCGTCAGGCATGATGATCATGTGGTTCTTGGCACCGCCAAAACACTGGGTCCGCTTGCCGTTGTTTGCCGCACGGCCATAGATGTACTGCGCAATCGGCGTTGAGCCGACAAAGCCCACGGCCTGAATGGTTTCGTCATCAAGGATCGCGTCTACAGCTTCTTTGTCACCGTTCACAATCTGCAGAACTCCGTCCGGCAGACCCGCTTCTTGGAGCAATTCGGCAAGACGAAGCGCGGTTGAGGGGCAGCGCTCGGACGGCTTCAGGATCATGGCATTGCCGCAGGTAAGGGCAGGGGCCATCTTCCAAAGCGGAATCATGGCCGGGAAGTTGAACGGCGTGATACCAGCCACAACACCCAGCGGCTGACGCATGGAGTAAAGATCAATGCCCGGGCCGCCGTCGTCGGTGAATTCACCCTTGAGCAGCGAAGGGCCACCCATGCAGACTTCAACCACTTCCAGTCCGCGTTGTACGTCGCCACGGCCGTCGGGCAGGGTCTTGCCGTGTTCGCGGCTAACCAGTTCGGCCAGTTCGTCCATGTGTTCATTGATAAGCGCACCGAATTTCATCATTACGCGGGCCCGGCGCTGCGGGTTCGTGGCGCCCCATGCGACCTGCGCTTCGGCGGCCGAAGCGACCGCTGCGGCCATTTCCTCGACGCTTGCGAGTGGCACGCGAGCCTGCACTTCGCCTGTTGCAGGGTTCATGACATCCGCAAACCGGCCGGACGTGCCTTTGACGCGTTTGCCGTCGATAAAGTGATATAGCTCTTCCATGGTCGCTCCTTTTGCGTTTGGGGCAAAGTAGCCTTGCGCAAATACGAGTGAAAGGCGCAGTTTCAAAAATCAGCTTTGCAGATTTGCGGGTGCCCTCCGGATGCCCCCGACTAGGCCAGCCCCAGCCGTTTCATCACTTGCTTCAGCCCTGGTGTGTCGGAGGGCGCCAATCGTGAGAGCGGTTCGGCGGTTGTGCGGGCTTCGTCCAGCGCACCGGCGCGGAGCAAGGCACGGGACAAGGCAAGCCGCGCCTGCCAGTTGTCGGGGTTTGCGCCGAGCGCCTGGCGCAAATGCTCTTGGGCGGACTCAGTGCCGGGTTCTGAAAGGGCTAGCAGCAATCGACCCGCCATAAGATGCGCATCGGGCAAATCGGGGCTACGCCTCAGGGCTTTTTGCGCACCGGCAACAGCGCTGACGCGATCCTTGTCCCGGGCTGCAAACTGGGCGTTCCGCAGTATCTCACCTGCAATTTGCTTTTGATCAAGAGTGCTTGTTTCATTCCCTGTCGCGGGTCCAGACATCAGGCCAGTGAGGATTTTCGCCGGGATCTGCCCGGCAATCGCATCCCGTAGCGCGGCGCTGCTTTCATCTTTGGCAGGTTGGCCAAAGATATGCGTCAGGACAAGCTCGGTCAGCGCGGCCTTGTCTGACCATGTCAGCGCATCGCTGGTCTGGATCACGGATATCAATTCTTGGCGCATCGCGATCTCCATCTTGATGCGCTCGTTCAATGGTACACGTTGCCATCCCGCCGTGACCGAAGCATCCCAAAGGCGTTTGCGGTAGATCGGATCCTCGACGCTCAGATACTCCCCGGCCAGAGCGTAGGCTATGGCGAATGGCCAATCGGCAAAGTAGCCATCAGGCAGCTCGGCCATTCTTAGACCGGCTTTGACCGGACCGCTGCGCATCAGGTTCTTGAGAGAATAGGCATTGCCTGCCTGGCCTGTCATTCGCGTTGCGGCGCGTTGCGCTGCGGGTCCGGTTAGGTCTGATTGGGTGACCACATGATCGCGGTTTCCAAAATACTGGATTGTACCAAAGGCGGCCGTCGCCGTTGGGTTGGCTTCCAGAACCGCGCGCAGTTTTGAAACAAACTCCGGATCAAGCCGGTCGTCATGAAAGCAAAACGCAAAGAATGGTGTATCGATCAGATCAAGGCAGGCGTTGGCGTTCCCGACCCAGCCCAAACGTTTTTCATTGATGCGAACTGTCACACGCGGGTCATTTGCATACCCCATGCAGATTGCTTCGGTTCCATCGCCCGCCGGATCCACGGAAATGATCACTTTGATGTCCGGGTCTGTTTGCGCCAAGGCACTTTCGATCGCCTGCTGCACAAAGCCTTCTGCCTTGTAGGCGGGGATGCAAATCGTCGTTTGAGGTGTGGTCATCGTGGTATCAGCCTATCGGCAAGAATCTCAGCGAACAGTGGCGCAAGGGTCAGCTTGCCGGTGTCCACTCTGTGATAATAGGGCGTCGGCGACATGGGCCCCACATCAAAACGCTGATGCAATTCGCTGTCCGTCTGGTCGACTGTGCCGCTACCCCAGGAAAAGATTGCACCAGCCTCGCTGCGGTGCTGACGGTTCGCGTGCTTGAGCTTGGTCAGCCCCGGCACTCTTTGGCTCAGCTCATGCAAAGCGTTTTCGAAGTGCATTTCGGCCTTTGGCGGTGCAAGCGGTGTGTTCCACTCATCCGGCGGACGCAAAGCATTGGTCTGTGCGAAACAGCCGACCGGATACCAGCTCAGATAGAACCGCCGCCCGCCATCAAAGCTGACCACATCGCCATAGGGGCCCAAAACCATGGTTGTGGATTGAATCTCAGGCAGCGGTTCATCGGTTTCAACGAAATGCGCGACCTTGCGCCGAAACAGCCAAGGACGCTGCGGTCTTGGGATAATGTCTGCATCCAGATGGAGCAGGTCCGTCCAGCTTGCGTTGATCACGTGATCGAATGGGCCTTCGATGCGTTGATCTGTCAGGCGCAGCTCCGGCGCCGCGCCCGTTTTTGGCAGCAACGCCTCGATCGTGGTCGAACAGTGCAAAGAAATGCCCGGATGGTCCCTCAAGGCTGCGCGAATGATCCTTGCCAGATAGTTCGGATCAATGCTGCGCTCTTGCGTTTGAAACAACGCCACAGCGCCATGCAACGAATGACCATCGCCTTCCTCCACAAGGCGAGCAGGGGCGGTGGGGCCAAGGCCGAGGTAGTCTTGGCAATGGGCAGACACTTCGTTGTCGATTGCGGCGTAGCGCATTTTCAATTGCGCCGGCGTCAGCAGGCTGTCGGGCATCACCCGATAGACGAAAGGGGTCGACAGGTTTTGATGCAGATCTTTGACATTCGCATAGCGAGCAATGACTTGACTGAATGCACCGCTGCCCTGCGCCATCAATCGCGCGGTGCGATCCGGCGCATCATTGGCAAAAATATAGCCGAGATGGATTTTCCCCTCGTTCCACAGGCTCGCCCGCGACATCGGTGCGTCGGCCGCATCGAACAGCGCAATGCGTGCGCCGCGTTCGGCCAGAGCCAATGCGCAAAGGCTGCCCTGAAGGCCGGCCCCGATGATCGCAATATGGGGTGTTTTTGTGGGCAAAGCGTGCAATCTTTGGCAAATTGAAGGAAGGCTGGTTGGGTTACCTAGCGGTATCTAGTCGATCTGCCAACAAGGAGCGAACATGGGATTGCATTGGGACGATATGCGCATTTTTTTGGCGGTCGCCCGAGGTGACAGCCTGTCTGCGGCCGGTCGGGCTTTGCGCATGGATGCCGCCACGGTTGGCCGCCGGATTGCGCGCCTCGAAGAGACCATGGGCACAGCTTTGTTCGCCAAGTCCCCGCAGGGCTATGCCCTGACCGAAGCGGGCACCCGCATGCTGCGCCACGCCGAAGAAGCCGAACAGGCGTTTTCCCTTGCCAGCGAAGCGGTGCAGGGCCATGCCGAAGGGCTGTCCGGACAAATCCGGATCGGCGCGCCGGACGGCTGCGCCAATTTCCTTTTGCCGCAGGTTTGCGCTTCGATCGTTGAAGAAAATCCTGATCTGGACGTCCAGATCGTTGCCCTGCCACGCGTTGTGAACCTGTCCCGCCGCGAGGCTGATATGGCCATCTCGGTATCTCCGCCCACTTCGGGGCGGCTTTTGGTGCAAAAAATTTCGGATTACAAACTGCACCTCGCGGCCTCACGCGACTACATCCACCGGGCGCCGCCGATCCTTGGGGTGGAAGACCTGCCACAGCACCCCTTCGTAGGCTACATCCCTGACATGATTTTCGACAAAGAGCTCGACTATCTCGATGAACTGGGTCTGCGTGATGTGCGGCTGGCTTCGAATTCGGTTTCCGTTCAGTTTCACTGGCTGCGTCATGGTGCTGGGCTTGGAATTGTACATGATTTTGCGCTACCTCTGGCGCCGCGTTTGCGCCGCGTTCTGGTGGACGAAGTAAGCCTGACCCGAAGCTTCTATCTGGTGCGTCATGCCGACGATAAACGCCTTGAACGCCAGAACCGTTTTGCCGCCGCTTTGGTCAAGGGACTGCGTGAAGAACTGCAACGGCTTGAAGGGCAGGCCGGGGCCTGATTGGCAAAGATTGAGACGCCGCCCTTGACAGAAGGCCACTGACGGGTGGACGCTAGGCAGCATCACGCACGCGTTACCACGGAGGGCCTAAACCAATGCAAGTGCTGCAAATCCTCAACTCCAAAGGTGCCGATGCGGTTGTCAGTGTCAAACCCGGCACGCTCGTTTCGGACGCTGCCAAGATCCTTGCGGACAAGCGGATCGGTACGGTGATCGTGTCTCCTGATGGTGAGACCGCTCTGGGTATTCTGTCCGAGCGTGACATCGTCAAAACCCTTGCCACGCAGGGCGCAAGCTGCCTTTCGGCGGCGGTAGATGATCTTATGACATCGGATCTGGTGACCTGCACGCGCGGCGATCAGGCCGAAACTGTTTTGCAGCGGATGACCGAAGGCCGTTTTCGCCACATGCCGGTTGTCGAAGACGGCAAGATGGTGGGATTGATCACTCTGGGCGACGTGGTCAAGGCGCGTCTGTCCGAGCTGGCCATGGAAAAAGACGCGCTTGAGGGCATGATTTCCAACCAGTGGTAATGTGCGATTGCGGCGCCGCGTCGCAGAATGAATAGATGTCAGGGGTTGCAAACCCTTGCGCAATATTGTTGCGTGCGCGGCAAGTGAAGACAGGGGGACACCCTCATGCGTATCGGCCTGTATCCCGGCACCTTTGACCCGATTACCCACGGGCATATCGACATTATCCGCAGGGCGGCCATGTTGGTGGACCGATTGGTGATCGGTGTTGCCATCAATCGCGACAAGGGGCCGTTGTTTTCCCTCGAAGAACGCGTGGCCATGATCGAGGCGGAATGCGTCTCACTGTCCGAACAGACCGGGACCGAGATCGTCGCCCATCCGTTTGAAAACCTGCTGATCGATTGCGCCAAAGATGTAGGGGCACAGATCATTGTGCGCGGTTTGCGGGCGGTGGCCGATTTTGAGTATGAATTCCAGATGGTCGGTATGAACCGGGCACTGGATGACAGTGTCGAAACGGTGTTCTTGATGGCCGAAGCGCGCCATCAGGCGATTGCGTCGAAACTGGTCAAGGAAATCGCGCGTCTGGGCGGCGATGTCAGCAAGTTCGTGACACCCCCGGTTCAAGCTGCCCTGACTGAGCGTTTCGGCTGATCAGCCATCCAAAAGGGATCACAAATACAAAGCCCGGGCAAAACCTGCCCGGGCGAATTTTCGTCCGTGAGTTTACAGCCAAAGATTGCTGTTACGCTTTGCCATAGACAGCGCGGGCTGCGATGCGTTCTGCATCACCCGGATAGATGTCCAGATCCAGCGCCACATCCAGAGGGAGCGCCTTGATTTCCTGAACGGTGCGGCGGTACTTGGCGCGTTTTTCGATTGCGTCCAGCATTCCGGAGATGGTCAGCGACATGGTAATCTCCTTTCATCGCTTGTTGTTTCCGTTGCCGCAAACATAGTCATGCTGCGCCGCAGCACCACTGCTGTGTGGATCGATCCGCTTTGCGAAAAATGCATGGCTCGGCCCGAAGAGTTGCGGGCAAGAAAAAAGGCGCGGCGACAATCAAGTCGCTCGCGCCCCATTGTCAGACTGAACTGAGGATCAGATCAGTTTGCCCATCGCGACCGCCGTATCCGACATCCGGTTGGAGAAGCCCCATTCGTTGTCATACCACGTCAGGATACGAACCATGTTGCCGTCCAAGACCTTGGTCTGGTCGGTCGCAAAGATCGAGCTGTGCGGATCGTGGTTGAAATCCATTGAGACCAGCTTGCGGTCCGTCACGCCCAGAATGCCCTTGAGAGGGCCAGAGGCTGCGGCCGCGTGGATGGCTGCGTTGATTTCTTCGACGGTGGTGTCGCGGTTGGCTTCGAACGTCAGGTCGACAACCGATACATTCGGTGTCGGAACCCGGATCGCAACACCGTCCAGCTTGCCATTGAGTTCTGGCAGCACCAGACCAACAGCTTTGGCCGCACCCGTTGACGTGGGGATCATCGACATCGCGGCGGCACGAGCGCGGTACAGGTCCTTGTGCATGGTGTCGAGCGTCGGCTGGTCACCGGTATAGCTGTGCACGGTGGTCATGAAGCCACGTTTGATACCCACGGCGTCGTTCAGAACTTTTGCGACGGGCGACAGGCAGTTGGTGGTGCACGATGCGTTGGACACGACTGTGTGGTCAGAGGTCAGCACGCCATCGTTGACGCCAAATACGATCGTTGCGTCAGCGTCCTTGCCAGGGGCCGAGATCAGAACGCGCTTGGAGCCATTGTCCAGATGCGCCTGGCAGGCTTCCTTGGACGTAAAGATACCGGTGCACTCCATGACAACATCCACATCCGACCAAGGCAGGTCGGCTGGGTTGCGGATGGCGGTGACGCGGATCGGGCCGCGGCCAACGTCAATGCTGTCATCTGTATGGCTGACCTCGACCGGAAAGCGCCCATGGACCGAGTCGAACTGCAGCAGGTGCGCATTTGTTTCGACGGGGCCAAGATCGTTGATCGCGACAACTTCCAGATCGGTCCGACCGGACTCGATAATGGCACGCAGAACATTGCGCCCGATGCGGCCAAATCCGTTGATGGCTACCTTGATTGTCATGGTGTGTTCCCTCTGATCGCGGGGTGGTGCGCGTATAATATGAAACCCAAAGGGGTCTGTCGCGCGTCCTGGTTGAAGCTGTTAACGCTAACAATCAAATGCAGAGGAATAAGTCAAGCCGCTTCGGGCAGCCTGTCGCTATCGCCAGAAAGCCAGCCAGTCCATCAGAACGAACATCTTTCTTCCGAGGAAAATAAAGTGCTCAGAGCCGTACATGGCATAGTCCAGTGCGACAGCGCCAAGGATCAGCAATCCCAGAATAATAGCCAAACGGTTGGTCATCGCCTGTGCTCCATGCTCTTATTCTTGTGATGCCAGATGATAGGCCCGCTGTCACGGGGCATCACCCCGCAAAATCGTATCAGACGGCCGTTTTGCGCAAGGCGATGAGCCAAACAAGGGTCAAAGCAAAGGCAATGACCATGTTCCAGCCCGCCATGGACAGGCCAAACATTTCCCACGGGATTTCGTCACAGCGCACCAAGGGGGCCGCTTCGATTTGTTTGATCAGCTCTTCGGTGGTGAGGCCGGAGATGCTTTGAGACGTGCAACTGGCCGGGCCTTCCCATTGGCCAAGCTCAACGCCAACATGATAGAGACCGACAGCCGCCGAGCTGAACACAGCCGCTGCGCCGAGCAGAATTACCAGTGTGGCAGGCACAAAGACGGCGATTACCCCGGCGACGATTGCACCGATATGACCATAGCGCTGCCAATAGCACAGTTTGCACGGCGGCATTTCACCGATGTATTGAAAGGCCAGAGCGCCAATCATCAATGCAGCCGAACCTGTCGCGGCGAGCATAATCCATCTTTGTTGGGTCATAGGTACTTCACCGCATAAAAGCCTGCCAGCAAGATGATCACAAAGGCAATAAAGACAAGTCCCAACCGGCGTTCGATAAAGTCACGAATGGGTGACCCGAATTGGCGCAGAAGCGCCGCCACTATAAAGAAGCGCAGGGCACGCGCGCAGATGGATGTCACGATAAAGGTCATCAGCGGCATGCCGGTCCAGCCGGACATGATGGTAATCACCTTGTAAGGGAAGGGGGTTACACCTGCTGTCAGCACGGCCCAGAACCCGACACCGTTAAAGCGTTCGTTGAATGCCTCCATCGACTCGGTCTTTCCGAGCGCTTCAAGGATCGGCGCGCCAAGGCTGTCGTAGAAAAACGCCCCAATTGTGTAACCCAGCATACCACCGGCGACCGAAGATACTGTCGCCACCAGCGCAATCAGCCAGGCACGATGCGGTGCAGCGAGGATCATAGGGATCATGAGAACGTCAGGCGGAATCGGAAAGACAGATGACTCGATGAAAGCAACCAGCGCCAATATATAAAGAGCGCGGGGATGGTCAGCCTGCGCCATTGTCCAATCGTACAGACGTCGAAGCATGATCCGGTTTCCTCTGCGCACCGCGGGTTTCCCCGCAAAAACCATGGCCAAGCAAGTGATGCAATGATTTTGCAGGATGATCTGCGAATTTGCGTCGTCTGGGCCTTTACGATGGTGCTGGCTGGGGTTAAATCAGGCGACGTGCCCAAGTGGCGGAATGGTAGACGCAGGGGATTCAAAATCCCCCGATGGCAACATCGTGTGAGTTCGAGTCTCACCTTGGGCACCAACCGCTGAAAACAGACAGCAAAACCCCGGTCCGGGTGATCTTCGGGCGGCCAGGGAATTCAGAAATGTGGCAACGCCGCCATTTTCGTCAAATTTGCCATAGATGATTCGTAGATTCCGGGCACCTTGGCCTGTTGCTACCCCATAAGCTGTTGACCAATGTTAATTTTCTCGCAGCATTGGTTCCACATGGCGCACAAAAAATGCCACATTTTCAAATGTGGCAGGATGTGGCCTTGGGCCTTGATCCAGATAGGCATTGTTTCGCCGATCCGGACAATTGACGGAAGACACCTGGCAACGGTTTCGATCAGACAAGCCTCATCGGCCTTAATTTTATAGCTTTGCTGTGCGGTGGCTGTCGTGGAGGTTGGAAACAATAGCCTAAAATACACCTTTCAATTTGGACCAAAACCTATTCTTTCGCAGCACCATTCTCGCCATATTTGCCTCGTTTCCGCCTTTTTTCCCTTTGAGGCCACCCCGCTTCAAAGTATTAATTCCCTCAAGCCCAACTGGGGGGTGAAGACTGCTGGCCACGGGGGCGGCCGCTGAACTGTTATGCATCTGTACTGATGCGAGGTGACGCGAGAGCGGAGAATCCGCTCGTGCCGCAATGGCGATCTTCGTCCACGTAAAGACGTGGGTACGAGGCGCGCGATACACTTCGCATTTTTGCAGGCATGGCGAGTAACTGTGGATAGGGCAGTGCGTGAGCATTGTTGCCGCTCATGCGGCGTGGGGCACCTGCCTCGTCTGACTTGATAGAGGGTCGTAGAATGGCTGATCTGTTTTTGAACTGGGGCGATCTTGGGCCCTTTGGCACGACGCTCGCCGATGGCGTTACAACAACGGTGGACACCGGTGGTGTTGCTGTTGATGTGACTTTCTCGGCCGACGATGAATATGCGTCTGCCTTTACTTTTAACGCTGACGGGTATGTTGAAGCCGAAGACGACTTGAACCCCAACTCGTTCCTAAAGCTTTATGACGAAGCCAATGACGATGGCGCGGCTGGCACGTCGACTGCGACACTGGATTTCCGTGCGCTCGACACCGAAAACTTCACTGATGAAGTGCAGACTGTTTCCTTCCGCATCAACGACATCGATTTCTCGGCCCTGGATGGTGACCTGGAGAACTTTGCCGCTGGTGGTTTCGAAGACATCGTGACGGTCCGTGCCTACGACGCCGAAGGCAACGAGGTTCCAGTTACACTGACACCCGAAGCCGGCGGTCCTGCTGTCTCGGGCCAGACTGCGACAGGCACCAGCACAACCGATTTCACCGACTCGACCGGCTCTGTTCTGGTGTCGATCGACGAACCGGTTGCTCAGATCGTTATTTCTTACGGCAACGGTGGCGACGCCCAGCAGGGTGTGACCGTTTCCGACATTAACTTCTCGACTGTTGATGTTGTTGTTGATGAGCCGCCAATCGCGGTTGATGACACGGCGTCCACAGACGAAGATGTGGCCATCACGATCGACGTTCTGGCCAACGATATCGAGCCACAGGGCCAGCCGCTGACCGTTACTTCGGCATCAGCGCTGAACGGCACCGTGTCGATCAACCCCGACAACACGTTGGAGTACACGCCAAACCCTGATTACAACGGTCCGGACACCATCACCTATACAATCGTTGATCCAGACGGGAACAGCGACGAAGGCGAAGTGGCTGTTACAGTCGATCCGGTCAATGACGCCCCCATCACAGAACCTGATGAGGCGACAACACCTGAGGACACCGATGTCGTCATCGACGATCCAGCGGGCAACGACACAGACCCTGATGGTGATCCGGTAACCACGGCATCTGTTGGCGATCCTGCCAACGGCACCGCGGTTCTGAATCCCGATGGCACAGTTACGTACACGCCGGACCCTGGTTTTGTGGGTGAGGACACCATTCCTTACGTTGCGACCGATGGCATCGCAGAAACACCAGGCGAAATCATTGTCACCGTGACCGATGGCAACCGTCCTCCAATTGCCGAGGACGACTCGGAAACAACGCCTGTTGATACCGCTGTGCTGATCGATGCGATCGACAACGACAGCGATCCTGATGGCGACGCGCTGACCGTTACATTCAACACCGATCCGCTGAACGGCTCTGTTGTCGATAACGGTGACGGTACCTTCACCTACACGCCGGACACCGGTTTTGTTGGGACCGACACCTTTGAATACGACATCTCTGACACCAGCGGTGACAGCGACACAGCAATCGTGACCGTGACTGTCACAGACGACAACACGCCTCCGACAACTGTGGACGACACAGCGACAACACCTGAGGACACAGCAGTTGTCATCGACGATCCAGCGGGCAACGACACCGACCCTGATGGTGATCCGGTAACCACGGCATCTGTTGGCGATCCTGCCAACGGCACCGCGGTTCTGAATCCCGATGGCACAGTTACGTACACGCCGGACCCTGGTTTTGTGGGTGAGGACACCATTCCTTACGTTGCAACCGATGGCACCGATGACACACCGGGCGAAATCATCGTCACTGTGACCGACGATCCGGCGGTTGTTGATGCTGTCGACGACAGTGCAACCACGGACGAAGACACTGCGATTGTGATTGACGTTCAGGAAAACGACACCGATCCAGAAGACGATCCGATCACCACGGTTTCCGCAACCGATCCGCTGAACGGCACGTCAGCTGTGAACCCGGATGGAACGATCACTTACACACCGGATCCTGGCTTTAGCGGCACGGATACCTTTGAGTACACGATCACAGAGCCTGATGGCGCGACCGACACGGCAACTGTAACCGTGACCGTCGTTCCGGACACAAACACGCAGCCCGTTGCGTTCGACGATACCTCGACCACGGCCGTGGACACACCGGTTATCATCGATCCTGCGCTGAATGACTTCGATGCCGAAGATCCGGTTGAAGACCTCATCGTGACCAATCTGGGCGATCCGCTCAATGGTACAGCGGCGATCAACCCTGATGGCACCGTTACCTACACACCGGATGCTGGTTTCACAGGTACAGACAGCTTTACCTACGAAATCCTCGACACCGATGGTGAAGGCGACACCGCGACGGTTACCGTAACCGTGACTGACAATGGCCCACCCGTTGCAGTTGACGATACGGCCACCACCGAAGAGGGCACGCCTGTCATCATCGCGGATCCTGCGGGCAATGACACAGATCCAGAAGGCGATCCGCTGACAGTGACCGAAGTGGGCGATCCCGCAAACGGTACTGCCACGCTGAACCCTGATGGCACCGTGACATACACGCCGGATCCTGACTTTACCGGTGACGACACCATTCCGTACACCGTTACGGATGGCACAAGCACCGACACCGGCGAAATCGTCGTAACGGTTGAGCCCGAAGACGACGGCCGCATCGACACCGATGTGTTCCCGGTTGCTCCGGAAGATCAGGACGATGATCCGCTGAACGGTCTGGATGAAGACGACGATCCAAGCGATGATCTGGACAGTGTTGTCGGAACAAGTGGCGCTGACAGCATCAGCACCGGCGATGACGCAGACACCATTTCGGCTGGCGGCGGTGATGACACCGTTGACCCGGGCATCGATGACGACCTTGTTGATTTGGGCGGCGGTAATGACCTGCTGAACGACCCTCAGGGTGCGGACACCGTCTCGGGCGGTCAGGGTGATGATACGATCAACGTCGGGGTCAACACCTTCTCCGATTACATTGGCGATGATCCGAGCTTTGCGCCCGGTTCACCGTTGAATGATCTGGGTTTTGTTAACGATCCGAACCAAGAAGATGGGCGTGACAGCGTGCAGGGCAACCTGGGCAACGACTCTATCTCGACAGGTGATGACCGTGACACGATTGACGGTGGCGGAGACAACGACACTATTGACGCGGGCATCGACGATGACTTGGTCATGGGTGGTCAGGGCGACGATAGCATCATCGGCAGCCACGGCTCCGATACGCTGGATGGTGGTCAGGGCGACGACTACATCGACGGTTCGAACCTTGGTGCTCTGGAACTGATCGACGCGATCGACACAGTCCCTGAAAACGACCGTGACAGCATCCTTGGTGCACTTGGCAATGATACACTGATTGGTGGTGACGATGATGACACTCTGCTCGGCGGTTCTGGCAATGACGTTCTTGACGGCGGCATCGATGAAGACAGCCTGCTTGGTGGAAACGACGACGACACGCTGATCGGCGGTCAGGGTGCAGACACCCTGGACGGCGGCGCAGGTGCCGATGACATCGATGGCGGTGCAGATCGCGACGTGATCGTGGTTGGCAGCCAGTCCGATGGTCAGGACGACACCATCGACGGCGGTTCCGAAGGCGACGACTTCGACGTTCTGGACCTGACCGGTCTGGGCACACGCGGCGAAGACTGGCGCATTGTCGACACGTCACCTGACAGCAACGGCAACGGCATTGACGGCACCGTTGAGTATCTGGACGGCGACGGCAACGTAACTGGTGGTTTCGACTTCTTCGAAATCGAACAGGTTGTGCCTTGCTTCACGCCGGGTACGCTGATCGCGACACCGCAGGGTGAACGTCTGGTTGAAGATCTTCAGGTTGGTGATCGTGTCATCACACGTGACAACGGCATCCAGGAGATCAAGTGGGTTGGTCGCAAGGACCTCACTGGTCACGAACTGGCCCGTCAGCCTCACTTCAACCCGATCCTGATCCAGAAGGGTGCACTGGGCAACAACCTGCCTGAGCATGACATGCTGGTATCGCCAAACCACCGGGTTCTGGTGGCAAATGACAAGACTGCGCTTTACTTCGAAGAGCGTGAAGTTCTGGTCGCTGCCAAGCACCTGACTGGTCTGGAAGGCGTCGATGTGGTCGAGAGCCTGGGTGTTGCCTACATCCACGTGATGTTCGAACAGCACGAAGTGATCCTGTCGAACGGCGCTTGGACGGAAAGCTTCCAGCCTGGCGACTACAGCCTCAAGGGCATCGGCAACGCGCAGCGTCAGGAAATCCTGGAGCTGTTCCCAGAACTGGAGCATGCCGAAGGTCTGAACGCCTACGGTTCCGCGCGCCGCTCACTCAAGAAGCACGAAGCGCAGCTTCTGACCAAGTAAGGTCGCTTCCACAGATTATGCAGCACGTTCAGCTGCTTTCGGGTAGCTGAGCAAAAACAAAAGACGGGGCAGGGAAACCTGCCTCGTCTTTTGCGTTTCGGTTGGTGGGTGATGATGCGGGCTTAGGCGTTTTCGGATTGCCAGCGGGTCCAGGCCTCGGGTGTATCCAGATCCGTCAGGGCATTCAGACCGGGCAAGGGCACATAGCGCAGCCGGTGACGGTTGGCCTTCAGAACAGACCGCGCGCCTTCGTCACCGGTCAGTTGCCGCAGGGAAACAAAGCAATCCGATGGAAATAAAACCGGGTGGCCCGGTGTCCCATCAAAGCTCGTCGCCTGTTGTACAGTTGGTGTAAGTTCGGCATCGAAGCCCTTGATAAGGCTTTCAATATCGCTTGCTGTGATGTCTGGCATATCGGCTGGCAGGATGATCAGACCACGGGTGATCTTTGGCAAGGCGGCCACCGCGCGTCTGATTGAGGCCGACATTCCATCGCTGGCATCAGGAACTTCGACGATCTGCACTGGCAGACCTGCCAAAATCTCGGCGCGGGGATGTTCCCAACCGGGCAGCGTAACGACCACATGGCACTGCGTGGACAGGGCCCGTTCGGCGCTGCGCCTGAGCAGAGAAACCCCGTCAATGTCTTTCAGCAGCTTGTCCTGGCCTCGCATCCGTGAGGACCGGCCAGCCGCCGGAATGAGAATCGCAATGTCCCGCATGCGGTGCACTATGCCCCAGATCGGGTCATTTCACCTATAGGCACCTTTGGGCACAAAAAAACCGGCAACCAAACGGTTGCCGGTTTCGATGCTAGAACTGTCTGACTGTTTAGAAGGACAGGGTGAAAGACATGCCGACGCCGATGGCGCTGTTTCCAGAGAATTCAACGCCGGAGCCGTCTGTCGCGTCGCCAAGCGATACGTATTCCATACCAGCGCGCAGCTTTGCATTCTCATCCTGCCACTGACCGCCGATGCCCAGCGAGATACGGCCATCTGTTGGCGCGAGACGGGATGCAACATCGCCGGTCGACGCTTCGTAGCTGATCTGGGCAAAACCGCTGGTGGTTTCGTTGAACTGGCGGCCAAGGCCGAGGCGGTATGTGACGGTGTCATTGTCGAGACCTGTCACGCGGCCACCTGTAACCGATTCATAGGCCGGTGTGCGAACTTCCCATTTGGACCATTCGGTCCACTTGATGCCACCAAAGAGCAGCGTGCCTTGTGCAATACCGGTCTGGAAATCCAGAGCGATCGACTGCGGCAGCTCCACCTCGGTGGTGCCATTGCCGTTGATGCCCAGCGACGTCAGAGCTTCGGCTGTGTCGAACTTGTGCGTGATGCCGCTTTCCCAAGTCAGGGCAACGCGCAGCGCGATGTCTGGAATTTCGTAAGCTGCACCAAGGACATAGCCCACATCGCCACGCTTTTCACCAGTTGCCGTGTAGGTCATGCCGGGATCGCCAAGCGGGTTGGACAGCGGGTTTGCCGCGGTGCCAAGGCGTGTTGCTTCGGCGCCCAATGCCGCCGCTTCTGCGCCTAGAGCTGCGGCAGTGGCAAGATCGCCCGCCACGGCCGCTGCGCCAGCATCAGCGGCGAGCTGTGCGGCCTGTGCACCAAGATCCGTCGCGTAGTTGCCGACAGAGTTGCGAACCAGCAGTTCAGGAATTGCGATGTCCGCGGTGGATTCGACATAACGCAATCCGCCGAAGATCGAGAAACGATCACCGATCCGGTATTTCAGGATCGCGGCTGTTCCCTTACTTTCCCAATCCGCGGCCAGACCAGTGTACACGCCCTGAGTGTACAGCGCGTTTGCACCGTAGGGGGTGTTCAGGAACAGACCAAAGTCGAGATTGTCGGACAGCTGGTTCTTGTAGGACGCGCTCAGCGAGGCGTAAGACTTGGCCATATTGCCAGTGCTGCCGCCGCCCAAGGCTGCCGGGTATTCACCGGATACGTTCGGATTGACCAGGCTGGCACCGAATTCGATGTGGTTGCCCGACTGGAACAGCAGGCTGTAGTTGATATTGCCGCGCTCGATACCGCCGGCTGATGCTGCTCCTGCACCCAAAGCGATTGCCGCAACGCTCGTTGCTAGTTTCTTCATAGTAGACCCTCATCCCTAACACGTATGCCGTGCTTCTGATGCGAAAGTACGAGGGGCGGTGTGTTTCGGTCAATCTTTGACCGTACGTAACTTTCCGGTTGTGGAACGCTGCGTCACGTTTATGTAACAGCCCTTTTTTGGGCATTTGGCGTAAAAAGCGGGCACCTACTGCTGTTTTCGCGTCTCGAACCAGACATTTCCGTAGTTTGCGCCAAAGATCAGAAGTGCCCCGAGAATGACGAAGGGATCCAGCGGTTCGGCATAAAGCAGCATACCAACCACGGCGATGACGGGCAGCCGGGTGAAGTCGATGGGCATCACAACCGTTGCGGGTGCAAGGGACAGTGCGGTGGTCAGACAGAAATGCGCAACCAAACCTGCACAGGCAATCATGACGACCCAAGGCCAGCTTGAGGCGGCCGGCAGGGCGATGTCGCCATCATATCCCGCAAAGCAAAACCCCAGAACGGCCTGCATGACGGTCAACCAGAACAGGATGCAGGTGATCGTTTCAGTGCGGGTCAGGCGGCGTGTGAAAACGGCAGATCCGGCAAATCCTATGGCCGCAAGCGCGGCAGCGACCAGCCCGGGCGATATCGCATTGGCATCCGGTCGCGTGACAATCAGGATCCCGGCAAAGCCAACCACCGCTGCAAGCGCGCGGTTAAACGTCAGCTTTTCACCCAGTATCAGCGGCGAAAGGATCATCACCCAAAGCGGCGAAGTGAACTCAAGCGCAAAGACCTGAGCCAGCGGAATGACGGTGATTGCGTAGAACCAGAGGTTTTGGCCGGCGAAATGAAACACATTGCGCAGGCCATGCCAGCCCATGGACCGCCTAGTGATCTGAGCGTGTGTGTCAAAGGCTGTGGCGAGGCTGACAACGAGGACAAAGCCGATAATAGACCGGTACATCATGATTTCGAAGGTATCGAGGTCCAGACTGACTGCCCGTCCGGCGATCGCCATGATGGTAAACGACACGATTGCTCCGCTCATCCAAAGGCAGGCGCGCAATACAGGGTTTGTCGGCGTTTTGGCTGTCATAGCTTTGCAAGTGGCAGAGCCGGACGGCTTTGACAAGCGTTGCGGTTCTTGGGCGGGCTGCCAGAGCAGGGCGCGGTAACTGCTAACAAAAAGACCCGCCGATTGGCGGGTCTTTCGTTGTCTTGGGTCTGTGGCGGGGCCGTCAGGCTTCGTCCATCAGCTGGCCTTTGGCAACGACCAACAGTTCGTCCATCTTGGCACGGATTGCTTCGGGTGTGGATTTGTCACCCAGATCGCCTGCAACCTTGCGCACAACGTCCTCGTGGCCGGCTTCTTCAAAGTCGGCTTTGACCACTTCCATGGCGTAGGCGGCTGCATCGTCACCGGACTTGCCCAGCAGTTCTGCGGCCCACATGCCCAGCAGCTTGTTGCGGCGGGCTTCGGCCTTGAATTTCATCTCGGCATCATGGGCATATTTGTTCTCAAACGCGTTTTCGCGATCGTCGAATGTGGTCATGGACTCGCTCCCTTGGGCAAAAGTGTCTTGTTCGATATGCCGCTCTGCTGCGGGCTGTGCAAGGGGCGGCGGGCAAAATGCGGCACTCTGGCAACGCCACGAAATATCCTGAGAGTTGTCTTGAGGCGGTCTTGAGGCAGTCACAAATCGGTCACGATGCTGGGTGATGCTGACTGGCGTCAAACGAGTAATTGAGCGAGGACCAATTTATGGGATTGTTTTCAAAACTGCGGTCGGGCCAAAGCAAGGCACCATCTGCACCTGCACAAACCAATGCAAATGCCCACAACATTCAAATCGCGCGCGCTGTTCTGGCTGCGCCCATTCTGACCTGCTACGCCGACGGCGAAGTGGCATGGGAAGAGACCCAAACCCTTGTGGAACGCAGCTTGCTGGTTCCAGAGGTGCAGGCAATCGGCTTTGACGCGGCGTTGGAGCTGGTCAAACAAGTCACACTGGATCTGCATCAACGCGGTGGCGCAACCGTTTTGGCAGAAGCGGTCAGCGTTCTGCCGATGGTTCTGCGCGAAATGTCTCTGGCGATCAGTATGCAGGTTGCGGCTTCGGATGGTCATATTGACGAAAACGAAGTGAACACACTGTCCGGCATTGCCCAGCGAATGGGGATTTCAGTCGAAAAGTTCCGCGAACTGACGCAGTTGATGGTCAAAGGCCGTTCCGCGGCCTGAGACATGTGATATGACAGACCGCTCAGACACCCCGACTTTCAGCGCCTATGTGTTGCTGTCCGAGGCTTTGCAGTTCAATACGGCAGAAATCCGGAACGCCTTGCTCGAGGATTATCCTGATCTGGATATCCGGCCTCGGGCAGGGGCCGAAGCGCTTGATCAGGATTGTGATACGAACGCCTTTATCACCGCCCCCATTTTGCTGGGCGGCGAAGGCAAGGACGCCTTGATCGCCACAGCCATTCGGCTTCCCGGCTATGGAACATGGTCCATGGATCAGCTGAGCCATCGCCAGACCCGGATCGTTCCGGGCATGGAAGCAGCCCTGGCGCAGAATGCCTCTTATATCTGCGTGTCCGTTGGTGCGGCCAGCACCGACATTATGGATTGCTTCCGTGCTGCACGTCTTTGTAGCTGTCTTGCCGCGATCTTTGCCAAACTTCCGGTTGCGCTGGCCGTTTACTGGGAAAGCGCGGATCATTTCCTGCCGACAGAGCGGATCGTGCAGATGGCGGACACCGCCATGCAGGACAAATGGCCGATTACGGACTGGATCAGCTATGCGATCGGGCAGAAACAGACACCACATGGGGTCATGTCCGTGGCAGGCACGCGCGGGCTGTTGCCGTTCAAATCCTATGAGACCAGCCATGCCGAAGCGCCGGTTTCCATCGAAGACGCGGCTGGGATGGTTCACATGAGCACCGCGATGGTTCTGGAATACGGGCATGTATTCCAAGATGGTCACACGCTGGGCCACGAAGGTCAGAGCCCGGAGCAATCCTACCGAATCCGCTATGTGCCCGCCGGCACCGAAGAGGGCGTGCCCTTTGACGTCATGATGCTGGTTCATCCCAGCAGCCCGCTGGATCACGAAGATCTGGCAGGCCCATTGCCGCAAAACAATGGCCCTGTCGTTCAGGATCGTGGACGCCCCGGTGTCTTTCAGCGTCTGATGGGTAAAAGACGACGCAAGTGACACCATTTGTCTCGGCTCGGCCCGCTTGCGGCGCGCCGAGCCTTGCTCTATGGGATGCCCAGACACCCGCGCGGCCCTTCGCGCGGCTTTCGCGTTTGAAAGGGGCCCCGTATGGCACGGCGCAAAAAGATTTACGAAGGCAAAGCCAAGATCCTGTATGAAGGCCCGGAGCCGGGCACCATCGTGCAGTATTTCAAAGATGATGCCACTGCCTTCAACGCCGAGAAAAAGGACGTGATCGAAGGCAAGGGCGTGCTGAACAACCGCTTGTCCGAGTTCTTCATGACCGGTCTGGGCAACATCGGTGTTCCGACGCATTTTATCAAACGCCTGAATATGCGCGAGCAACTGGTGCGGTCCTGCGAGATTGTTCCGCTCGAAGTGATTGTGCGCAACTATGCCGCCGGCACATTGTCAAAACGTTTGGGTCTGGAAGAAGGCACACAGCTGCCGCGTCCGATCGTTGAATATTGCTACAAGGACGACAAGCTGGGTGATCCGCTGGTGTCCGAAGAGCACATCGCGGCCTTCGGCTGGGCCAGCCAGCATGACATGGACGACATTATTGCCCTGGCGCTGCGCGTAAACGACTACCTGTCAGGTCTGCTGTATGGCGTTGGCATTCGTCTGGTCGATTTCAAGATCGAGATTGGCCGCGTATACGAAGGCGATTTCCAGCGCCTGATCATCGCCGACGAAATCAGCCCGGATAGCTGCCGTCTGTGGGACATCGAAACGGGCCAGAAGCTGGACAAGGATGTCTTCCGCCGTGATCTCGGCTCGCTGACTGATGCCTATACCGAGGTCGCACGACGCCTTGGTGTCATGCCCAAACAGGCGACGCACCCGACGAAGCCGACGCTGATCAACTGATGTGATGGGGGGGCCCAAACCCCCCAGAGTATTGAGCCAGAGAAGAAACTGCTCTGGCAGCCCCATGCCGGACGGTTGCGCGTCGCGGCCCAAAAAAACGTTGGGGCATGGAATCCTTTACTTGGCAGAAATGGACCCTCGGGGTTACCCTTGGGTAAATTTCAATATGGGGGACGTGTTATGCGCAATTTTTTCCTGAGCGCCGCGCTGGCAGCCATCACAGGTGTTTCGGCCATGGCTCAGCCAGCCGAATTTGATCCCAGTGATTTCGGCAAGATTGTAGTGCAGCCGCGCCAACTGGCGGGCGGACTGACTTTTGAACAGGCCATCGGCGACTATCAGAACGAGCCGATTGTCGAGTATGGCGAAAACAGTCCGGCTGTTCGGTTGGGGCGTCCGATTGGCCGTTTGGACATGCTGTTTGAGAACGGAAAGACCGGGTTCTGCACGGCGTTCATCGTTGATGAACAGCATATCCTGACCAACCACCACTGCGTGCCGGGTATGGATGGCGATCCTTCGGGAGCCGATAGCGGTATTCAGGCGGCGCAATTCGTTGCGGGCTATATCAAACCCGGCCGTGCCGCCGGGGTCGATCGTTTCACGGTCAGCCCGCAGATTGTCGAAACCAACCGTGAGCTGGATTATTCGGTGCTGCGGGTTTTCGGCAATCCATCGGGCAAATACGGCTTTCTTGAACTGGCAGCGGCTGATCCCGAGGACGCTGAGTTCCTTTGGATCATTGGCCATCCTCAGGGACAGTCCCAGCACATCAGCCGTGAGGGTTGCGCGGCGGCCTCTCCTTCGATTTCGGATGAAGGCAAGCTGGTGCACACCTGCGATACGCTCGGCGGGAACTCCGGCTCGCCGGTTATTCGGATTTCGGACAAGCGTGTGATCGGGTTGCACCACGCCGGCGACAGCCGCAGCGGGTTCAACATGGCGATCCCGATGACCCGTATTCTGGCCCAGAGCCGGGTGCTGAAAGCGGTGGTCTCGGACGTGGACAATGGCCCGACCCCGCAGCCAAAGCCTGTGGCTCAGGTTTCGGCCTGTGACGCAATGTGGAAAGAGGCCAAGGCACTGGGGTGCGGCGGGTATGAGGCCTATGCGGCCGAATGCGGCAGCCACACCTTTGCTGGCATGGCCAAGGCTATGATTGCGCGCGAATGTACCGTGCCGGTTGCGGCGCCTGTCGATAACGCGCCGCGTGTGAAAGACCACGACGGGCCAACCGTGTCGGTGCGCGCTGGCGGTGGCGGTGACTTCCGCTCGATTGCTGACGCCGTTGCCAAATCGGCGGCGGGCACTCAAATCCAGATTTACCCGGGCACCTATGTTGAGGCGATCAACGTGGACAAGCCGCTGGACATCGTGGGCGTGGGTGACGCATCCGAGATCATCCTGCGTGTCGCAGAGGATCACGTTGTTCACTGGACGGCAAATTCCGGCAAGCTTGCCAATCTGTCGGTCATTCAGGACGGCGGGAAGTACTTTGGCGTGTTCTTTGACAGCGGCACTGCCACAATGGACGGGGTCGATGCCACCTCGACCGGTCTGGCGGCGGTTGGTGTGAAGGAAGACAGCAATCCGATCATCCGCAACTCAAAGATCCACCATTCCGCGCAGGGCGGATTGTTCATCTATGACAACGCCCGGGGTCTGGTGGAAAACAACGAGTTTTTTGAAAACACCTATGCCGGTGTCGAGATCAAGACCGGGGCGAACCCTGTTGTGCGCAACAACGTGATGCGCGACGGGAAGGCCAGCGGTGTTTATATTCACACCGAGGGTCGCGGACGGATCGAGAACAACGAGATCGTACGCAACAAATATGCGGGCATCGAGATCAAGGACAAGGCTGACCCGGTTATCATTCGGAACGAGATTTATGACGGCGAAGCCTCAGGCGTCTACGTTCAGGAAGCGGGCCTTGGCCTCATTCAGGAAAACACGATCCACAACAATGCGCTGTCCGGTGTGTCGATCACAGAAGCTTCGGATCCGGTGGTGCGCAACAACACCATTCGCGACGCCAAGGAAAGCGGCATCTATGTCTATGACGGCGGCAAAGGCCGGATTGAGGACAACGATATCCTGACCAGTGGATTTGCTGGCATCGCAGTTAAAGGCGGCGCTAATCCGCTCGTGACGCGTAACCTTGTCAAAGACGGCAAGCAGAGCGGCGTGTTCATTTACGATGACGGTCTTGGGGTCTTTGAAGACAACGAAGTGACGGGCAATGCCTACTACGGGTTTGAGATCAAGACCGCAGGCAAGCCGACGGTGCGCAACAACAAGATCGGCGGCAATGTCTGGCATGCCTTCCGGATCTACGAGAACGGGCAGGGCACCTACACCGACAATGATCTGCGTGGGTCGGCAAAAGGCGCCTTCGACATGGATGACGACGCCGGAACGATCACCCGCAGCGGAAATCTGCAATAACCAACCCCTTCGGCCCCGGATTGTGTCTTGCAATTCGGGGCCGAATGCGGTTCCTCCTGCCTCAACACTTCTGGCCTCGCAGACAAGGAGAACCGCCATGAAAGCCCGCGTGCATGTAATGCTGAAACAGGGTGTTCTGGACCCACAGGGCGAGGCCGTGCGACACGCACTTGGATCGCTTGGGTTTGAAGGGGTCAACGGCGTCCGTCAGGGCAAGGTGATCGAACTTGATCTGGCCGATGGCACGTCTGAGGCCCAGATTGGCGAGATGTGCGAGAAGCTGTTGGCCAATACGGTTATCGAAAGTTACCGCATCGAAGTGCTCTGAGCCTTCGGTTAACAGTTTCAACAGGAGCATAGCTATGAAAGCTGCCGTCACTGTTTACCCCGGCTCAAACTGCGACCGCGACATGAAGGTTGCGCTCGAAGCGGTGGGCTTTGATGTCACGATGGTCTGGCATAAGGATGACGCTCTTCCCGCGGGCACTGATCTCGTGGCTGTGCCGGGCGGATTTTCCTTTGGCGACTATCTGCGTTGCGGGGCTATTGCGGCGAACGCGCCCATTGTCGGCGCACTCAAGGCGCATGCAGAGCGCGGCGGTTTCGTGTTGGGCGTCTGCAACGGTTTTCAGGTTCTGACAGAAACCGGGCTGCTGCCCGGCGCGTTGCTGCGCAATGCCGGGTTGAAATACATCTGCCGCACCGTGGGGCTGAGCGTTTCGGAAAACCAGAGCCTTTTTACCGGTGGATATGAAGCAGGTGAGCAGATCGCGCTGCCGATTGCACATCACGATGGCAACTACTTTGCTGATGATGCCAGCCTTGATCGGCTTGAGGGCGAGGGCAGGGTGGCGTTCCGCTACACTGACAATCCCAATGGCTCGGCGCGTGATATCGCGGGCATTCTGTCGGAAAACCGCAGAGTGCTGGGTATGATGCCCCATCCCGAACGTGCGTCGGATTCCGCTCATGGCAACGAAGACGGTGCGCGCCTTTTTGCTCATATGACCAAGGCGTTGACCGAGGCGTGACTTGAGCAATCGGGGATGGGTGCCTATCCTCTATGCTATGGCTCAGTTGCCGAAACCCACTGGACGCGCCCGGCGCGCTGTATCCCTGTCGTGGCGCGTACGCGTTGCGCTGGGTATTCTGTTTGTGGTTTCGGTCATCACGGTTCTGGTGACGAACACGTTGCTGACCGACCGGTTTACCGAAACGACCAAGAACCGCGCCGAACTGCGGCTGGCGCTATATTCGGGTAACCTCGTTTCGGAATTGCGCAGGAACGCGATTGTCCCGCAGCTTCTGGCCCGCGATCCCGCGCTGATCGGGGCTTTGAATTCCGCTGACTTTGCCCAAAGCTCGCAGCGGCTGATTTCTTATGTGGACGAAATTGGCGCTGCATCCTTGATGTTGCTGGATGAAGGGGGCCGCACGGTGGCCGCCACGGATCGCAACCGGCTGGGCGAAGCGCACCGGTCGGCGCAGTATTACATCGACGCGGTGCGTTCCAATTCGACGGTCTTTTCCGCGATCCCGCGCGAATCCGGTGGCTACAGCTTTAGTTATTCGCGGCGGATGGAAAGCCAGGGCAGCACCATTGGTGTGATTGTGGTTGAGGTGGATCTGGCGAAGTTTGAGCGCGCATGGGCCGGGATTTCCGACGCCGTTATGGTCACCAACAGCGAAGGTGTCATCATTCTGGCCACCGAACCACGGTGGCGTGGATTGGCCCCCGAGGCCGCGCTTGAACGGCAACCGGCTGGCAGCGCGATTGAACGGGCCATACAGGCGACCGCAGACTGGACTGTGCAGGATGCCGACGCCTACCTGCGCGGTGAGGCCGTTATGCGCATCGACGGGCGCATCCCGTTCCGTGGCTGGACGCTGACAACCTTTACAACCTACGCCTCAGTTCGGGAAAAGGTGAACGCCGTCCTCGCTTTGGAGATCATGGGATTTGCACTCTTGGCGGCTCTGGCATTTTATGCGCTGTCACGGCGTACCGCTGGTCGGTTGGTGTTCTTCCAAAGGGAGTCGGCCGAATTGCGCGCGTTGAACGCACGTCTGCAGGCCGAAATCTCCGAGCGTGAACGCGTGCAGAAGAACCTTGCCGTTGCCGAACAATCATTGGCGCAAAGCTCAAAGCTTGCCGCGTTGGGTGAAATGTCTGCGGCGGTCAGCCACGAATTGAACCAGCCGCTTGCGGCTATGAAAACCTATCTGGCGGGTGCGCGGCTCTTGCTGCGCCGCAACCGGCCTGATGAGGCCATGACCGCCTTTCACCGGATCGACGACTTGATCGGCCGCATGGGTGCAATCACCCAGCAATTGAAATCCTACGCCCGCAAGGGGCAGGAAATGCTGAGCCCGGTGGATATGGCGGATGCTTTGGCTTCGGCCCTGTCGATGATGGAGCCTCAGTTGAAGTCCCGCAGGGTCAAGATCAGCCGCATCCTTCCGGATGAGCCGGTCAATGTCATGGGGGATCGCATGCGTATTGAACAGGTCCTCGTGAACCTGCTCAGGAATGCGCTCGATGCGACCAAGTCCGTGGATGACCCGCAGGTGGAAATCATTCTGGCGGCCGGTGAAACGGCGACGCTTTCGGTGCGCGACAACGGCCACGGGATCGAAGACCTCGAGTCGCTCTTTGAGCCGTTTTACACAACCAAGCAGCCGGGTGACGGCGTCGGGCTGGGCCTGGCGATTTCGTCCGGCATTGTCAGTGACCTTGGCGGTCGACTGACAGCCCGCAATGGCGAACGCGGCGGCGCCGTTTTCGAAATGCAGCTACCCATTCTTTTGGAAGACATTCCAGAGCCCACACAAGCGGCGGAGTAACAGCCCATGGCAAACGCAATGAAGATCGCAATCGTTGATGACGAAAAGGATATGCGGCAGTCGATCAGTCAGTGGCTGGCCTTGTCCGGTTATGACACTGAGACTTTTGCCAGTGCCGAAGAGGCGCTTGGCACCCTTGGCGCAGACTATCCGGGCATTGTGATTTCAGACATCAAGATGCCGGGCATGGACGGGATTCAGTTGCTCAAGAAACTGATGGGCTCTGACAGCGCGCTGCCGGTGATCATGATTACCGGCCATGGCGACGTGCCTATTGCGGTCGAGGCCATGCGCATCGGCGCTTATGATTTTCTGGAAAAGCCCTTTAACCCCGACCGTATGTCCGAGTTGGCGAAAAAGGCGACCAATGCGCGCCGTTTGACGCTGGATACGCGCGCGCTGCGCCGGGAACTGGCCGAAGGTGGTCAGATCATGAAGAAGCTGATCGGGGCCAGCCCGGCGATGGAACGCCTCAGAGAAGACATTCTCGATCTGGGGCAGGCCGATGGCCACGTTCTGATCGAAGGTGAAACCGGCACAGGCAAGACGCTCGTGGCCCACGCGCTGCATGCGGTGGGCGCGAGAGCGGGCAAGAAGTTTGTCCTGATCTCCTGCGGGGCTCTGGACGAAGATGCGCTAATGCAGCGCCTTTTCGGGCCTGCGCAGCCCGAAGAAACCCGGTTGCCGGCGCTGGAAGAAGCGCGCGGTGGCACTTTGGTGCTCGAAGACATCGAAGCGCTGTCCGACGCGGCTCAGGCGCGGTTGCTGTCGGTTATCAACGAGCAGGGCAATCCGCCTGAAACACGCATCGTTGCCATTTCGAACCTGCAAGAAGAAGGCCGCACCTGCGAACAGGCGCTGCGGTCGGATCTGTATTACCGTTTGGCTGCGCTCAAAATCGTTGTCCCGCCACTGCGGGCGCGCGGCGAAGATATCCTGACCCTGTTCACGCGCCTGTCGGAGCAGTTTGCCGAAGAATACGGCTGTGACGCGCCAAAAGTTTCCGCTCAGGAAGCGGCGCAGTTGTTGCAGGCGCCATGGCCAGGCAACATTCGTCAGCTTATTAACCTGGCCGAACGGGCGGTTCTGCAATCCCGTCGCGGGCAGGGCACCATCGCCTCGTTGCTGATGTCGGATCACGATCAGATGCAGCCGGTCATGACGACCGAGGGCAAACCGCTGAAGGAATATGTAGAAGCCTTTGAGCGTATGCTGATCGACAACACCATGCGCCGTCACAAAGGGTCGATCGCATCGGTCATGGAAGAGCTTTGCCTGCCGCGCAGAACCCTGAATGAAAAGATGGCCAAGTATGGCCTGCAACGGTCTGACTATCTCTAGAATACGGCGCGCTTTCGCCAGAGCCGTAAAGACAAAAAAGCCCGGTCATTCGTGACCGGGCTTTTGTTATGAGATCGCGTGAGCGCGATTAGTGCAGAACGCGGCCCATGGCTGCGGCGACGTCAGCCATACGCGCCGAGAAGCCCCATTCATTGTCGTACCATGCCAGAACGCGGACCATGCGCTTGCCGACCACCTTGGTCTGGTCCGGTGCAAAGATCGAGGAATGGGTGGTGTGGTTGAAATCCACAGAAACCTTTTGCTCCGGATCGTAGGACAGAACCATACCCATCCGGCCCGCTGCTGCTTCGGCAACCACTTCGTTCACATCCGCAACGGATACGTCCTTCTTGGCGTAGAAGGTCAGGTCTACGGCCGATACGTTAGGTGTCGGCACACGCACGGCAGAGCCATCGAGCTTGCCTTTGAGGTTTGGCAGCACTTCTCCCAGTGCTTTGGCCGCACCGGTTGATGTGGGGATCATTGCCATGGCCGCGGCGCGGGCGCGATACAGATCGTTGTGGCGGCGATCCAGTGTTGGCTGGTCGCCGGTATAGCTGTGGATCGTGGTCATGATGCCGGATTCAATGCCGATGCCTTCATCCAGTACCTTGGCAAGAGGAGCGAGGCAGTTGGTTGTGCACGATCCGTTTGAGATCATTGTATCGCCAGCCTGCAAGTCGCGATGGTTTACACCGTAGACGATTGTCTTTTGAACGTTCTTGGCCGGAGCAGAGATCAACACGGACTTGGCGCCGCGCTCGATGTGTTTGCTGGCCTTGGTGCCGTCGTTGAAATTGCCTGTGCACTCCAGAACAACGTCGCAGCCACCCCAGTCCAGCTCTTCCATATCGTAGGTGGACATCACATCGATTGGGCCGCGGCCGAGGTCCATGGCATTTCCGGAAACTTTGACTTCGCCGGGAAAGCGACCGTGAACACTGTCATAGCGCAGCAGATGCGCTGCTGTCTCGATGGGGCCGGTCGCGTTGATTTTGACGACCTGCACATCGTTGCGCGCCGACTCGGCGATATGAGACAGTGTGCAGCGGCCAATGCGGCCAAAACCATTGATCCCGACGGTGACAGTCATGAGGTTCACTCCTTTGAAGCGTTGCGCGCGGTATACGGTGGCGTGCAGGTGCAGCAAAGGAAAAAGTCTATTTACCACAGACTGTTAGCGGTAAACGTGACCGATTGACTGCTGATTGCGCTAACGAAATTTGGTAAAAAAAAGTCGTTTGCGTTAACGGTCTTTGCAAAGGGTCAAAGGTGATTCTGAGTTGTGCGGTGGTTGCGCTTGGCGACAAGGCGGCTAGGCTGCGCTGAAATGAGAACGGGGTATGAGTTATGAGCGGACTTCTAGCGCTTCTGGATGATGTGGCCGGTATTGCCAAGATCGCGGCGGCGTCGGTGGACGATGTTGCGGCCAACGCGGCCAAGGCCGGGGCCAAGGCGGCAGGCGTCGTGATTGATGACGCTGCGGTAACCCCGAAATACGTCACCGGCTTTGAGCCGGCGCGGGAATTGCCTATGATCTGGCGGATTGCGCGGGGCAGCTTCATCAACAAGCTGGTTTTCCTGCTGCCTGCGGCGATGCTGATGTCGGTCTTTGCGCCATGGCTTGTTCCGCCGCTGTTGATCCTTGGCGGGTGCTACCTGTGCTTCGAAGGCGCTGAAAAGATCGTGCACGTCCTGATGCCGCATGACGATCATTCAGGCGGCCCGGATGGCAGCCACGACATCGGCGATCCCAAGAAGCTCGAAGAAGAAAAAGTGAAGGGCGCGATCAAAACGGACTTCATCCTGTCTGCCGAGATCATGACCCTTTCGCTCTCCGTAATCGAGAGCGACAGCTACTGGATTCAGGGCGTCACTTTGGCCGTCGTCGGCATTGCCATCACCATTGCCGTTTACGGCGCGGTCGCAATCATCGTGAAAATGGACGATGTCGGCATGTGGATGAGCCGGGTTGGCAAGCTTGGTCTGACGCGCGGGCTGGGCCGCCTAATCGTAAAGATGATGCCGTGGTTTCTTAAGCTCTTGTCCATTGTCGGGACGGCGGCAATGCTGTGGGTAGGGGGCTCTATCATTGTGCATTCCCTCCATCAGATGGGCTGGCATTGGCCGGAAGACACAATCCACCACTATGCGCATGCTATGGGCGGCGGCGATCCGGCTGGTGACTGGATCGCCAAGGCGGTCATTGACGGGATCCTTGGGTTCATCGTTGGGCTGATCCTAATCCCGATTGCCATCAAGATCCTGATCCCGCTCTGGAGCGCCGTGACGGGTAGCAAGAGCGCCGCTCACTAGGGCGGCGACTCTGACCGGCACTCTGAGGGGGGCTGTTTGGTGTTGCAGTGCACAGGCTTCCGCAGAGGGTCGGGCCTGTCAGGCACTAAAGCAAGTCGTGAATTGTACATATCGCCGCCAAGACCGATCCCGCACGGGGGCAGTCATGGCAGGCCCAAGGCAGGCGTTCACCCGGTCTGTCGCGCTATTGCACCATCCAGAGCAGCAGAACACCGGTCGCCGCCGTCAATATGCCAAGTGTGCGCCGGCTATCGATTGGCATAGCGCGTAAGGCTTCGAGCATGCGTTCCACAAGCGAAGGGGCCAGTGCGTACACCAGCCCCTCGATCACGAGGACCAGAGCGATCCCCGTTAGTATGTCTGTCCCGGTCATTGGGATGCCGGAGCGCCTGCGTTCTCGCTCTTGAAGTAGTCAAAGAACTGGCTATCGGGCGTCATGACCATGGTCGAGTTTCCACCGCGCAGGGCATTTTCATAGGCCTGCAGCGAACGGTAGAAGGCAAAGAACTCGGGATCGGCACCAAAGGCTTCGGCAAAGATACGATTGCGCTCAGCATCCGCTTCACCTCGGGTGATGTTGGCCTCACGTTCAGCATCAGACAATGTTTCGACCACGGTACGATCCGCAAGCGCGCGAACACGTTGAGCCGCTTCGTTACCGCGTGCGATTTCGTCTGCGGCTTCACGTTCGCGTTCCGCGCGCATCCGGGCAAAAGTGGCTTCAAGGTTCTGCGCTGGCAGGTTTGTCTGCTTCAGGCGAACGTCCACAACATCCAGACCAAGCGAACGAGCTTGCAAGCGCGCCTGATCGCGAATTCGGATCATCAGCGCGCCACGGTCTTCTGAAAGGATCGTATCGGATGTCACCTGATCTGCACCGAGCACGGCCCGGATCGTGTCATTCAGAATGCCCTGAAGCAGGGATTCCGCTTGTCGTGTGCCTCCTGTACTGACTGCTTGCCGGAACTGAACCACATCTGCGATCCGGTAACGTGCAAAGGCGTCTACGACCAAACGCCGATCGTCCGAGGGTGTAACTTCGATGGTTTCGGTGTCCAGTGACAAGATACGGTCGTCGTAGCGCACGACCTCTTGGATGACTGGGATTTTAAAGGCCAAGCCGGGGTCTTCCTTGACGGCCTTGATCTGACCAAACTGCAGGACCAGTGCTTTTTCGCGTTCGTCGACGACAAAAACCGACGACAACAGTACAACGATCCCAACGACGAAGGCGGGCAAAAGATAACTTGTCTTACGCATCTTAGTTTCCTCCTGCCGGACGGCGCAGTTCATTGAGTGGCAGGTAAGGGACAACGCCGCCGCCGCCCGCACCGCCTTCGGTGACTGAGTTGTCGAGGATCATCTTGTCCACGTCTCCCAGTACGCGTTCCATTGTTTCGAGATACAGCCGGCGGCGCGTTACTTCCGGCGCTTTGGCATATTCTTCGAGAACCGAGGTAAAGCGCGAAGCTTCACCCAAGGCGTTGTTGACCACCTGGCTTCGGTAACCTTGCGCCACTTCCAGCGTTTGCGCGGCTTCACCGCGGGCCTCAGCGACCACACGGTTCGCATAGCCGTCGGCCTGACGCTCCAGACGATCGCGTTCCTGTTCCGCGGCCTGAACCTCTCGGAAGCTGTCAATAACCTCACGCGGCGGGTCCGCCTTGTCGAGGTTAACACGCACAACCGAAATACCGCTTTCGTATTCATCGAGCGTGGCTTGAATTTCCCGCTGCGCGGTCTGAGCAATCAATCCACGATCCCTGTTCAGGATCGGAGCGAGGTTCGAAGCCGCAATAATTTCGCGCATGACCGATTCAGACACGGCCTGAACGGTCAGTTGCGGGTCCCGGATGTTGAACAACAATTTGGCCGGATCGTTGATGTTCCAGACCACCTGGAATTCGATGTCCACGATGTTGGCATCCGTGGTCAGCATCAAACCGTCGTTGCCCGCGCGACCACCGCCCACGTTTTCCGTCCTTTCAGACGTCACATTGACTACTTCGTAGGTCACAACCGGCCAAGGCGCGAAGTTCAGACCGGGGTTGCCGGTGCTGGAGTATTCACCAAGGAACAATTCGACTGACTGTTCTTCCGGGCGCACGGCGTAGAAGCTGGCAAAGAGCCACAGGCCGATCAAGCCGAGCAGGCCAAGCACCACTGTACCGCGCGTCAGACCCGGTCCGCCATCGTTGCCGCCAGACCCGTTGGCGCCGCCACCGTTGCCGCCGCCTTTGCCGCCCATCAGAACGCGCAGGCGTTCCTGGCCTTTTTTCATCAGCTCATCGATCTCGGGGATCTGATTGTTATCATCGGGGCCGCGGCCTCCGCCGCCGCCGCCACCACCGCTCGGTCCGCGACCATTGTTGCCGCCGCCTGAACCGCCACCCCCCCAGGGGCCGCCGCTGTTTCCTGCCATTGAGTCTTTCCCTCTTGGTCGTCTGTCTCGTCTGCTAGTCTAGAACCTGTGCGCTTTAATCAGGAAATCAACCCGTCCGCACCGGATTGCGCATGGTTACCAGTTCTTCGGACATGGTGGGATGAACCGCCACAGTCCGGTCGAAATCTTCTTTTGTCGCGCCCATTTTCACTGCAATGCCCGCCATCTGGATCATCTCGCCCGCGCCGGGTGCGACGATGTGGCATCCCAGTACCTTGCGGGTTTCTTTGGACACGATGAGTTTCATCATGACCCGATCCGGTTGTTGGGCAAAGGCGGTCTGCATGGGCCGGAAGGACGTGCTGTAAACTTCGATTTCTTCTTGTTCACGCGCCGCTTCTTCGGACAGGCCAACCGTGCCCATCTCTGGCTGAGTAAAGACTGCCGAAGGGATCAGGTCATGATCGACTTCGGTCGGGTTGCCTTTGAAAACCGTCTCGACAAAGGCCATGCCTTCGCGAATTGCTACGGGCGTCAGGTTTACGCGATCGGTAACGTCACCAATTGCATAGATCGACGGAACCGATGTCTGGCTA
The DNA here is from genome assembly GCA_020630695.1 of Paracoccaceae bacterium. GTDB lineage: Bacteria > Pseudomonadota > Alphaproteobacteria > Rhodobacterales > Rhodobacteraceae > Thalassococcus_A > Thalassococcus_A lentus. The sequence continues at coordinate 41,855 of JAHDIS010000016.1, forward strand.
TAGCCGTCCACTTCGATTTTCCCGCCGCGGCCCAGAACAATCCCAAGCTCTTCAAGGCCAAGGTCATCGGAGTTTGGCTTGCGCCCGGTGGCGAACAGAACCTTGTCGAAGACGGCAGTCGAGCCGTTGGTGGCCTTGACCCAGACCGGTCCGTCATAGCCTTCGTGGGTTGTCCGCGGGCTGAATTGTTCGGCTTCGACCGGGGCTGCCATGTCGTCGGTATCAGCCTCTGCTGCAGGGCGGGCCTCAACGATGTTGGTACCCGTATGCAGATCTATGCCGCGCTCACGCATCGAGTCTGCGATCAGACCGCGCGCTTCGTCGTCGAAACCGCGCAGGATTTGCGCACCGCGGTAGTACTGCGTCACCTGAACGCCCAACCCATGCAAAATGCAGGCAAATTCGCAGGCAATATATCCGCCGCCGATAATCAGAACGGATTTGGGCAATTCTGGCAGGTGAAAGATATCATCCGAAACCATGCCCAGCTCTGCACCCGGCAGATCTGGTCTGACAGGCCGTCCGCCTGTTGCGATCAGAATGTGTTTGGCCGTCTTGGTTTCGCCAGTGGACAGCTGGACCGTGTGCGCGTCTTTCAATGTCGCGCGCGCATCAAAAGTTTTGACGCCCGATCCAGACAGCAGTTTGCGATATACGCTTTCAAGCCGGTCGAGCTCCTGATTGAGTTGACCGCCAAAGGCGTTCCAGTCGAACTGCCCATCCTGAATATCCCAGCCATAGGCGCGGGCGTGGGCAGGCATGTGGCTGTATTCGGACGCAAAGACCATCAACTTCTTTGGAACGCAGCCTCGGATCACACAGGTTCCGCCATAACGATCTTCTTCGGCCAAGGCCACCTTGGCGCCGGTTTCACCGGCCGCTACCCGTGCAGCACGGACGCCGCCAGAGCCGCCTCCGATCACAAAGAGATCATAGTCAAACTTGCTCATGCATGCCGTCCTTTCGCCTTCCGGCAAAAGGTATTTCACATGGGCGCAGGGAAGGCCAGTGCCGGCGCTCGGTTCGGGCGTTCAATAAGGCTCGGCTCACGTGGAATTGCGCCGGGCAGGGGCCTCGTCAGTTGCCGCTTTTAGAAAAGTGCTGGTAGTCCTTGGAAGAAGACCAGTCGCCGCCCCAACCCCAGCCTCGGGATTTGAACGCTTCGACAACCGCGCCGTCGGCCAGTATGAGTCCGGGATCTGTTGTGTTAGCGCGTTCCTTGCGGGTGTCATAGGCCCGCCCATTCGGTGGCGACGTGTAATCGCCGCGCACATAGGGATTCTGGACCGGATTGATGTCGATGGCCAATCCGCGTGCATGTTCCGACAGCCGCTTGGTGCCGCCGATGAACCGGCAATTAAAAGCGCTGGTATTGTTGGCGGTCATCGATCGCAGGTCTTCACCCAGAAATTCGTGGACCGGGCGCATCAGTCGAAACTGGAAACCGGCAGCCTTGAGGTCCGCCATGATGTCGAGCATGTCATCGGCAACAGAGACGGCCACGATCAGTTTGCCTTCTTTGGTTTCACCATCAAACCCATTGTATGGAACGGTCAGCAGGCTCAGTTCTTCGCGCGTGGGGCAGGGCATATCAGAATGCCATGACAGATCCTGCATCTTTGCCCACATCTGATCCGGGATCGGCCCATGGCTGCCGCGAAGGATTTCAATTTCGACGGGTTGCTCAGCGATGGCAGCGTTCGAACAAAGCGAAAGACCGATCAGAGCGGAAGTGACGATGGATTTAATCATGGTTGCCTCAAAACAATCTGAAGACAGCCTAGCGTGTTTTGAACGCGCTGCGTGAGTCACTAATTCCGTACCTGACAAAGGGTTTTTGGTCTGCGCGCAGATTTTGGCGGCCTCAAAAAGAAAACGGCGCGCAGGTTTTCCTACGCGCCGCAATCTGAAGTAAAAGAGGGCCTAGACCGTTGTGTCAGGCTGCCATTTGCCTTCGGTGAGGTCCTTGGCTTTCTGCGCCACGGCTTCGGCGGTGATGCCGAATTTTTCGAACAGAACGTTTGCCGGTGCGGAAGCGCCAAAGCCGTGCATGCCAACAAATCCTGCCTTTTCACGGCGGCCGCGTTCGCCGAACAGCCAGCGATCCCAACCAAAGCGGATGCTTGCCTCGACCGCAACACGGACAGGGCCAGCCGGCAAGACGCGCTTGCGATAGGCTTCGTCCTGCATTTCGAACAGCTCCCAGCAAGGCATAGAAACAACCCGTGTCCCGATCCCCTGTTCCTGAAGCATGTCACGGGCAGCCAGCGCCAGCGACACTTCGGACCCTGTGGCCATCAGAATGACCTGACGCTTGCCTTCTGCTTCTGCCAGAACATAGGCGCCTTTCTCGACAAGGTTGGTGTTCTTGTGTTCGGTCCGCACGGTTGGCAGGCCCTGACGCGTCAACGACAGGACAGACGGCGTGCCGGTCTGGCGCAAGGCGATTTCCCATGCTTCGGCCGTTTCGACAGTATCCGCAGGGCGGAACACCAATGTATTGGGTGTGGCGCGGCTGATCGCCAGATGTTCAACCGGCTGGTGGGTTGGACCATCTTCACCAAGACCGATGCTGTCATGTGTCATCACAAAGACAGTCGGCACTTTCATCAGTGCTGCCAGACGCATGGCCGGGCGGGCGTAATCTGTGAAGGCCATGAACGTGCCGCCGTAGGGGCGCACGCCGCCGTGCAGAGCCATGCCATTCATTGCCGAAGCCATGCCATGTTCGCGAATGCCCCAATAGACGTAGCGGCCCTTGCGGTTGGTGTCGTCAAAGACGCCCAGATCTGCGGTCAGCGTGTTGTTTGAGCCAGTCAGATCGGCGGAGCCACCCACGGTTTCCGGCATGATCGGGTTGACCACCTCGAGAACCATTTCCGAGCTTTTGCGCGTTGCGACCTTGGGGGCGGTTTCGCTGATCTGCTTTTTCAACGCCTTGATGGTTGCGCTCAGCTTCTTGGGTGCTTCGCCAGACATCATGCGGTTGAACATGGCCTGACGGTTTTCGGACAGCTCGGCAAAGCGGGCTTCCCAGGCTTCGCGATCGGCAGCTCCACGGCTACCAGCCGCTTCCCACCAGCTCTTAACGTCTGCGGGCACATCGAATGGCGCAGCGTTCCAGCCCCAGCCAGCTTTGGCGGCGTCGTTCTGCTCGGCGTTGGTCAACGCGCCGTGCCCTTTGGAGGTGTCCTGCGCAGCGTGACCCAGTGCGATATGCGTTTTGCAGGCGATCATGCTGGGCAATTTGGTCTTCTTGGCCGCCTCAATGGCCGCATCGATTGCTTCGGGGTCGTGACCATCGATTTCCTGAACGTGCCAGCCGGATGCCTTGAAGCGCTTGACCTGATCGGTGCGATCCGAAAGCGAAACTTTGCCATCAATGGTGATGTCATTGTTGTCCCAAAGCACAATCAGCCGTCCCAGCTTGTGACGGCCTGCGATGCCGATCGCTTCTTGGCTGACGCCTTCCATCAGGCAGCCGTCCCCGGCAATGACATAGGTGTGGTGGTCGACAACCTTGCGCCCAAAGCGCGCGCGCAGGATTTCTTCGGCCATGGCAAAGCCGACTGAGTTTGCGATGCCCTGACCCAGTGGACCGGTGGTTGTTTCGATGGCCTTGGCCATGAAGTTTTCCGGGTGGCCAGCGGTTTTCGCGCCCCACTGGCGGAAATTCTTGACCTGCTCGAGTGTGATTTCCTCATCGCCGGCCAGATAGAGCAGGGCGTAGAGCAACATGGAGCCGTGACCGGCGGACAGGATAAAGCGGTCGCGGTCATGCCAGTCCGGGCGCTTGGCGTCGAACTTGAGGTGCTTTGACCACAAAACAGTGGCGACATCGGCCATGCCGATGGGCATGCCGGAGTGGCCGGAATTGGCTTCGGCTACGGCGTCCAGCGCCAGTGCCCGGATGGCGGTGGCGCGCATCCAGTGATCAGGGTTCTTGGCTTTAAGGTCTTGGATATCCACGGCGCTCTGGTCCTTTGGAAGTAAGGTTGCGCAGGCTCAATATCATCGCGGCGTGGAATATCAAGCGCAGCCAGACAGCCAATCCGCCACAAGGATGAAGCGCGCCCCGTAACACCTTGGAACATAAGGGGCGCATTTTTCCGGGGTGCTTGCTAAACTTGCTTATTCTTATGGGCCATCGATTCGCGTGTGGCCTGAATGAAAAGATACATCGCTGGTGTCAGGTAGGGCCAAAGGGGGCGGAATGAGCCAATTGGATGACTTGCAGGGGCGGATCACACAGGCCTTGGATCGCGTCACGCGCGCCGTGGACAAGTGGGAACCGTCTGTTTCATCGCAGGAGTTGGAGGCGCTGAAATCCCGCGCCGCCGCAGCCGAGGCCGAAGCGGCCGCCGCAACTGCGGCAGCAGCGGCGGCAGCCGACGCCATGGCCGAAGCAGAAGCCGCCCGCGACGCAGCCCCGGTGCCCGAACCGAGCCTTGCGCAAACCAGCGCCTTTGACGTCCCGTCCGCGGGCGGTGCAGACGTGGAAGCGCTGCAACTGGCACTGGAAGACGAAAAACTGGCTAATGCTCAGCTCGAAGAACGGCTCAAAGCGTTGCGTGGCCGCATCGAAGAAGAGACCGCCGGTCTGAGAGAGCAGGTCGAATCCCAGCGTGAGGCCATGGCCCAACTGGACTCGGACCTGCAACGTCTGCGCACCACCAATGAATCGCTCAGACAAACCAATGCGGATCTGCGCGAAGCCAATGCTAAAGGCGTCGGGGAGCCGCATTTGATCAACAAGGCGATGCTGACAGAGCTGGAAGCTCTGCGCGCCACCCGCAGCGCTGAAGCCGCCGAGGCAAAACTGGTGCTCGGTGCCGTCGAGGCCGCAATCAGCGAAGCAGACGAACAGGAGCAGGTGTCATGAGCCAGATCGAAGTGGAAATCAGCATCGGCGGCCGCACCTTCGAAGTGGCCTGTCAGCGCGGCGAGGAACAGTATCTTTATTCCGCCGCCAAGATGCTCGACACCGAAGCCGACGTTCTGGTCAGTCAGATCGGGCGCATGCCCGAAGCGCGGATGTTGCTGATGGCGGGCCTCATGCTGGCAGACAAGACAGCCGGACTGGAAGAGCGCCTGCGCGAAGCCGAAGACCGCATCGGAGCTTTGCAAACCCAGTTGACCGAACTGCAAAACGCGCCCGCACCCGAACCACACCGGATCGAAGTGCCTGTCATTCCTACAGATGTGACGGACGCTCTGGCCGAACTGGCCGCCCGCGCCGAAGCCTTGGCCGAAACCGCAGAGGAAAAAGCGGCGGGCTAAAAGCCTCTAAGCGGCAACAAAAGAAAAAGCGGCCGGGTTTGAATGCCCGGCCGCTTTTCTGTTTCTCTATTGCCGGATGAACGGCGCGGCGCCGTATCAGGCGTTTGCTTCGCGGATCTTTTCTGCCGCGTCTTTGTCGTAGGCGATTTGGTTTTCTTCAAAAAGCTGGTCCAGCTCGCCCGAGAGGGTCATTTCCGTGATAATGTCACAGCCGCCCACGAATTCGCCCTTTACGTAGAGCTGCGGAATGGTGGGCCAGTCGGAGTAGTCTTTGATGCCCTGACGGATCGTTTCGTCAGCGAGCACGTTCACATCGGCGTAGTCGATGCCCATGTAGTTCAGAACACCGGCCACGCGGCTGGAGAAGCCGCACTGAGGCATAGATTTGGTGCCTTTCATGTAGAGCACCACGTCGTTTGCCTTGATGGTTTCGTCGATTTGGTTCTTTGCGTCGCTCATTGGTCTGCGTCCTTGGATGCGTTTGATTTTGAATGCGGTACGAATTGGCGGGCGTATTCCTGAGGATCGCGCGGAACCTTCCAGGTTTTGACGTTTCCGCCGCCGACGCCGGATTGATAGTCGGATTTTAGGTGGTGATAGCCTTTGCCCGGCTCGCTGCCACGGCGCCCGGGATGGCGCCGCTGTTCCAGCATGGCCAGCGCGACAATCATCGCGATGACCAGCGCAAGAGCGATCAGAACAAAGATGTCCATCACGCGGTGCCCATCAGCCCGGCACGCGGGTGGTCAGGGCCAAAGCGTGCAATTCACCGGCAGGGCCGTCCATCTTGCCCTTGAGGGCTGCATAGACGGCGCGCTGTTGTTGCACGCGGTTTTTGCCACGAAAGCTTTCGTCCTCCACCATGGCGGACATATGAACACCGTCATCGCCTTCGACGACGATCTTGGCATCCGGGAAAGTCTCGCGCAGCAGGCTTTCGATTTCTTGGCGTCCCATGGGCATGTTGAGTGCCGCCCCCTTCGTATTTGATTACTGTCTACCCAGAGTTAGTGCGCGGGCCCGCCCGGTGCAAGCGGAGTACACAGTGTATCTGTGTCTCTTACAGGGCCAGATCGACCCAGACCGGTACGTGATCCGAGGGTTTGTCACGCCCGCGGATCGCTTTGTCTATCTGGCAATCGGTCATCAGATCGGCGGCCTGCGGTGTCAAAAGCAGGTGATCGATCCGAATACCGTTCCCGCGCTGCCAAGCGCCAGCCTGATAGTCCCAGAAGGAATATTGCTCTGGTGCCTGATTGCGGGCACGGAATGCTTCGGTGAAGCCAAGGTTCATGATCCGCCGAAAGGCGGCGCGGGTTTGCGGCAAAAACAGTGCATCCTCGCGCCAGCTGTCGGGCTTGGCCGCGTCTTCGGCCTGCGGAATGACATTGTAGTCACCGGCCATCATGGCGGGCATCTCGTCAGCCAACAGCTGTCGCGCGCGTTTTTCGAGACGCTCCATCCAGGCCAGCTTGTAGTCATACTTGGGGCCGGGCGTTGGATTGCCGTTCGGCAGATACAAACCGCACAGACGGCAGGCGTGTTTGTCGCCGACAACTGTGGCCTCGATCCAGCGCGCCTGTTCGTCTTCATCGTCACCGGGCAGCCCCCGGGTGACATCTTCGAGCGGAAACTTGCTCAAAATCGCGACCCCGTTGAAGCTTTTCTGACCGTGGGTCTCGACAATGTATCCTCGGTCTTCGAAAGGCTCGCGTGGAAACGCCTCGTCGATCGATTTGATCTCTTGGCACAGAACCACGTCCGGTTGTGCTTCATCGAGCCAGTCGGTCAGGGCGCCGATGCGGGCTTTGATGCCGTTGATGTTGAATGTTGCGATCTTCATGCGCGGCCTCCCGTTTGCTCAGCTATCGCGCAGCAGAGGCCCCGGCGCAAGTCAATCGCAGGCGTCTCACCGTAAATGGGTAGGCGATTCGAGGGCGTTAAGAGTTTGCAAAACGCCGATTTTTTGCAAACTTTTTTTTAGTCCACAAGAAATAGGTCTCTGTGGATAAGGCATGTTTGTGGGGAAGGCCGGAAGCCTGAGACTCAGCCTTGATGTGGACAAAGCATGTATTAATCAACTTTAACAAGAATTAACTTTTTTGCAAACAAGTTTTCCGTGCAGCGTGAAGGGGTCAATCAACTAACCCAACACGGAGCACCACCATGTCTGCACAACTCAAGCACATCAGCCGTCAACAACCCCTCAACACCACGACCAGCGCCAGCGCTCTGACCGGCGAAAGCGTGGAAATGTTCACATCCTGGTCTGGCCCCGAAATGGGCGACATGAACGACGGCGCAGCGACCGAAATGTTCACGTCGTGGTCTGGCCCTTCGGCTGGCAACACTGACGCTGGCGACGCGGTTGAGATGTTCACATCGTGGTCCGGCCCTGCGGCAGGCAACACCGATGCGGGCGACAACGTCGAAGC
>JAHDIS010000016.1:49669-63701 GCA_020630695.1 Paracoccaceae bacterium
ATGAGCAACGTTATCTCCCTTGCCGTCCCGTCCCGGATTGAACCGCTAGAGACGCGGTTATCTTCTCTGGTTGCCCTTTTTGCGCGAGAGCGCCGGACGGGCGACGATGTTTTCTGGCTCAAGGAAAACGCCGAGCTGTTGAATATTCTGGAATGCACGGGGCAGTCTGTTGCCCCTGATGCCTTGGCCGTGCATGGCGGATTCTATGCTTCGGCCATGGAACGGTTGAAGTTCTTTCCGCAGTACTACCGCTTTCTTTTGTCGCTGGCCCTCGATCTCGAAGATCTTGGTATGCCGGGCGAAGAAGCAGCCAAAATGGTCGATTTCGCACATGGAGAAGGCTTGGCTGAGGCCGAATTGTCGGATCTGCAACGCGCCGAGGCGCGTCGGCTTATGGCAAGACGTGGCATTGATCCGGTCAACGATCCTTTTCTGAACGATCGCTTGCGCACATTCGCGTCACGTACCAAGACATTTGCGCTGCCAAATAAGAAAGCAGCCTATGAGCTGACACATATTGTGTTCTACCTGTCCGAGTACGGTCGGCGTGATCCAAATTTGACACAAAATGCGCTAAAAAGTCTGCATTTTGCAGGTCTTACAGCATTTCTTGACCAAAATGCGGATTTGCTTTCTGAAATTTGCACGGGTATGGTCTATGCAGGTGAGCAACCACCGGCTGTATGGACAGCTTGGTTGGCCCAAGAAACGCGCAAGTTCGAGCTGGAGGCCGGTGAGACAGTGTCTTTGAATGATGCATACCATGAGTTTCTGGTTTGTAACTGGCATGCTGCTGTCGCGGGTGAGCCGATTTTCCGCAAACCTGTTTCCGCAACAAGAACCCGTTTTGACCGCCCTAAGGCGGGCGCGCCATTGCGCGAGATCAGCCAGACCATGATGGCCTTGGAGAGCCAGCGCAGCGGTGACTGGGATGTGATGCGCCGCCGGATGGAGCCGCAGCTTTCTGCGCAGGCCAACGATGTGCTGAACATGGCCGCTGAAAGCTCCGATCACTTCGATGCGTTTTTCGAAGGTTTTGCGCGGGCAGGCCGCTCATGAACGCGGCTCTGGCAGGCGGAATTTTGATCGTACTCTACACGGGTATGATCGCGTCTGCTGATGGGATCACAAAAATGATCGCTGGCGGCTATGAAGCGCCGCAACTGTTTGTCTTGTCAGGATTGCTGGTTGTTGCCTTCAGCGCGTCCGCTGCGCGGATGAAAAAGGGTGAGACGCTGCGGGTTCGCAGCAAAAAGGCAATGGCGATCCGGTCACTTCTGACGGTGGTTGCCTCTGTGGCTTTCTTTCAGGCCTTCAGGTTGCTGCCCTTTGCGGATGTTTTCCTGTTTATCGGCCTGACGCCATTGATCGTGGCTGCGATCTCTGGCCCGCTTTTGGGCGAAAGCCCGCGGCCACTGGCTTGGGTCGCTTTGGCGGTTGGCGTGGGCGGCATGCTGTTCCTGATGCCGGGCGGTGTCAGTGCGGCGCAGACCGGTCATATTTGGGCTTTGGTGGCGTCTGTGACCGGCAGCATTTCGATGCTGATGGCACGCTACATCGGAAAAATAGAAAAAGTCGCGCTGGCACAGGTCTTCTGGCCCAATCTGGCACTGGTGCTGACGATGGCCGTGGCGCTGCCCTTTGTCTGGCGCCCGATGGAACTTGGGGATGTGGTCTGGATCGCAGGCTACGCTGTGTTCCTGTTTGGCGCGCGTTACGTCTCGGTCGAGGCACTGCGCTTGCTGCCAGCATATGTGGCGACGCCCTTGATGAACCTTCAGTTCATTTGGATGGTCGCCATCGGATTCTTTGCCTTTGGCGAAGTGCCGGGCGTCGGAACAGTTCTTGGCGTGATGCTGGTAATTGCTTCTGGACTGTGGCTGGTGGTGGAAGAAACATTGGCCGCCGACAAGGCTGCCAGTTCGCGCGGGTTTATCGCCCATTCGCGCAAGGCCAAACGCGTTTAACCTGTTCAATAGCGTTAAGTAAACAGTGGCCCGCAGGCCACTGTTATTAAACGCTTTGTAACTATTGTGGCAGGTGGATGTTGAAGCGTTCACGCAATGCTGCATCCAGCGCCGGATCAAACCGTGCAGCACTGCGCTTGGCCAGAATTTCCTCTTTGCGAGCTGTCGCTGCCTTGATCAGATCGGGTTTGTCGTTTTCGGCCCATTCTTTTGGTGAAGAGCGGTCCGCAAGTGTCGGATAAATATAGTCACTTTGCATGCGAGACAGAGTTTGATCTGACCCGAGATAGTGCCCAGGGCCTCCGACACAGGTCTGAGCCATGACATCGAAAGACAGCGTTTCGTCCGTCACTTCGATGCCGCGGACGCAGCGCAAGGCCTGACCAACCAGATCATCGCCCAGAATGAGCGATTCATGGCAAAAACCTAGGAGCGATGCATGCATCCCTGCAGCTTCGTACACCATGTTCAACCCGGACAACCCGCCCATGACGTTGGAACACATCTGTTCCCATCCGGCTTGCATGTCGGGGCGCTTGCTGTCGGCAATACCAGCGGCAGCGCCACCGGGCAGGCCGTAGAAGGCGTGCATTTGTGCGCATCCGGCGGTCAGAAGGGCCTGTTCGCCCGAGCCGCCGGACATTGCGCCGGTCCGAAGGTCTGAAACAAACGGCCAAGTGCCGAAAATGGCCGGATGACCGGGCGCGATCGCGTTGACGTAAACCAGCCCGGCCAGACATTCTGCGACGGCCTGCACGATGGCACCTGCCAGCGCCGCGGGGGCCGTGGCGCCGGCTTGACCGGCCGAAAGCAGCAATACCGGCATGCCGCCACGGATGCAGGCCTCCATGACCTCGCAGCTTTCTGTCGCGAACTTCATGGGCGGCACGACAAAGCAGTTGGAATTCGACATGAAGGGCCGCGCGCGGAAGGCGTCTTCGCCACCGGCGATCATGTAGAGCATTTCCAGCGCGTCGGCGACGAATGCCGGTTCGGTAAAGGATGTGCCGATGTGTTTCGTCGTGCCGGCGCTGCAGGCATAGATGGTATTCAGGTCCATTTCGCGATTGTCGGTAATATCGCGGGCCACCATAGGCCTTTGCAGGAAGTGAATGTTGTCCAAGGTGTCGGTGATGCGGGCGGCGTCATGCAGATCCTGCAAGGTGCATTCGCGATATTCATCGCCTTGTACATCCACCAGATGAACCGCTGCGCCCGCCGTACCATAGTGAACGCGCTGACCGCTTAGATCGAGGTCATGGCGGGCCTCACGGCCGCAAAGGGTCACAGAACGGTTGGCCTTGGCCAGCATGTCCTCGACCAGAGCAGGCGGAAAGCGGATGCGCCCGTCGTCCCCCAGAATTGCGCCGGCATCTGTTAGGATTTTGATCCCGGACGGCGGCGCTTCGCTGATGCCGATTTCCTCCAATGCCTTCAACGCGGCGCGGTGGATGCGCAGCACATCGGCTTCGGTCAGGGGTTTGAGCTGTCCACCGGTCATACCGGGGCGAACGGCGCGGGTTTCTTCGGTCAGAGGGGCAGAGCGGGCGGCAACACGGGCTGCGCGGCCACCGCTGCGGCGGGAAGGTGTCGATGCATTCATTTCGAATCTCGTTGAGCTGGTTGTTTGGAACGGGGTTTGGTGTTTCAAACCCTGTTCGGCCGGCCCCGTGCCGCACGTCCGCGCCTCGCGCCAATTGCGCGCGAAACAAGCGATATGCGGCTACGTTCTTGATTCATGTATTCAAGTTTTGCCCGTTTTTTCCGCAAATCTTGGCCGAAAACGACGCCGTGTCGTTTTTGATCCTCCGCACGGCGATTTTTGAACGGGTCTGCAGGGCTGCTCAAATACGGCGTTCTGTATCGATACAAAAAACCTGTTTCAGGGGGTTGCGGCTGCACTGTGCTTGCTGTCAAGCCTTGGCGCAGAGAGTGATCCCGGGTCGTCCACAGGCGTCTCATGACGCTGGCCCAGTATCTCAGGGAAGGAGATCAGAAAATGGATAACGCACAGAATTTCTATATCGATGGTGCCTGGGTCGCCCCCAAGGACGGTCGCGATTTTGCGGTGATTGATCCGTCAACGGAGGAGGCTTGCGCAACCATTTCGCTGGGCGGCAAGGCGGATACCGATGCCGCCGTGGCTGCCGCCAAGGCAGCTTTTCCGAAATGGCGCCTGTCGTCCAAGGCCGAGCGTCTGGATTTGATGAAGACCATCCTCGATGTGTATCAGCGGCGTTCGGACGAAATGGCCGCAGCGATCAGCGCCGAAATGGGCGCACCGATCGATATGGCCAAGGTTCAGCAATCCGGCACCGGCTCGTTTCATCTGGGCGCGTTCATAAAAGCACTGGAAGAGTTTGAGTTCGAAGGACCGTTGCGGGCCGGAGAGGACACTCAAATCATTCATGAACCCATCGGTGTTTGTGCGTTGATCACTCCGTGGAACTGGCCGATGAACCAGATCACGCTCAAGGTAATTCCTGCTCTGGCCACTGGCTGCACCATGGTGCTCAAGCCGTCGGAACAGTCGCCTTTGTCGGGCATTCTGTTCTCGGAGATCATGCACGAAGCAGGCGTTCCTGCGGGCGTCTACAACATGCTGAACGGCGATGGCCCCGGTGTGGGCAGTCAACTGTCGTCGCATCGCGATGTGGATATGGTCAGCTTCACCGGATCGACCCGCGCGGGCAAGGCAATCACCATTGCTGCGGCCGATACGATCAAACGCGTCAGCCTCGAGCTGGGCGGCAAAGGCGCAAACATCATCTTTGCGGATGCGGATCCTAGCGCGGTCAAGGCCGGGATCATCCGCTGTTTCAACAACACCGGTCAGTCTTGCAACGCACCGACCCGCATGCTGGTAGAGCGCTCACGCTATGACGAAGCCGTGGAGCAGGCAAAGAATGCGGCCGACTCCATCACCGTGAATGCGGCTTCGGAAGAAGGCCGTCATATCGGGCCTCTGGTGTCCGAGATGCAATTCAACAAAGTTCAGGACCTGATCCAAAAGGGCATCGACGAAGGTGCCCGTCTGGTCGCTGGCGGCGTTGGACGCCCCGAAGGTCTGAACCGCGGCTTTTTCGTTCGGCCAACGGTATTTGCCGATTGCAACAACGATATGACCATCATGCGCGAAGAGATCTTTGGGCCGGTTCTGTCGATGATGCCGTTTGATACCGAGGAAGAGGCCGTGGCCATCGCCAATGATACCGACTACGGGTTGACCAACTACATTCAGACCACGGATGGCGAAAAGGCCCGGCGGGTGGCTCGCTTGGTGCGCACCGGGATGGTGGACATCAACGGCAAAGCGCGTGGGGCAGGGGCGCCGTTTGGCGGCATGAAGCAGTCCGGCAACGGTCGCGAAGGCGGCACTTGGGGTCTCGAAGAGTTCCTCGAAGTGCGTGCCATTGGCGGCTGGCCTGCTGAATAAGCTCAGTTCTGTATTCACTGCGATAAGCGGCGCGTCCAACCCGGTCGCGCCGTTTTTTATTTGGCTTGGTGATCCGCGCGGGTCTCAGAAAACCTCGAACACCGACATGCCAGCCGCCTTTGCTGCGTTGACCCCCTGGGGCGAGTCCTCAAACACCAGCGTGGTTTGTGGCGCGGTTCCCAATCGCCGTGCTGCCAGCAGGAACATTTCGGGCGATGGTTTCGGTGCAACCCCGTCTGAAATGGTGACCAAGGTGCCGACCTTGTCTTTGATAGCGATTTTTTCCAACGAACGCTCGGCTATGGCCTGCTCGGCGTTCGTGGCTACAGCGACTGGCAGGGTGGCGCCGAGTTCCAGCAGCAATGATATCGTTTCGGGGATTGGTTCGGCCAGATGTACGAATTCGGCATAGGCATCAATGCTGGTCGCACAGGCCCGATCAACATCAAAGGGTTGGGTCAGGCTTTGTGCGAAGGCCTGAAACAGGCTGATGCGATCGAGCCCCGTGCGCGCACGATACCATTCCGACGGCATGTGTTGCCCTTGTTCGGCGCTGGCGGCCAGCATGCATTGAGCATGCGCCGCAGCGCTTTCGACCAGTGTGCCGTCGCAATCAAAGATCACAGCCCCAAAGCCATGGTCGCGTATCAACCGACGCCACCCGCTGGATGAGACTTCGATTGATTGCCCATTGTGATGAAAAAGGGATTTCATGGATCAGCTTGCAACGAGTCTCGCTTGAGTGGGATCGATTTTGACACAGACCGCGTCGCCCTGTCTGAACGGCTTGGCCTGCACGGGCGAGATTACAAACAGCGGCCCGATTTCGGTATCGACAGTGTATTGCATCTCTTTACCCAAATAGGCGGCGTAGGAAACAGTACCTTTGACGCCCGGCGTATCCGGGGGCGCAAGCCCGAGACTGTGAGGCCGCAAAACCAACTGCGCGGCGCCGCTGAGGCTGTTTCGGGTCGGGACAGAATAGGTTTGACCGTTCATCGCAACCATGGCCATCCCGTCGCTGACCGACTTCACGTCGCAATCGGCCAGATTGGCATCCCCGATGAAGTCCGCAATAAACGCGGACGAAGGCGCCTCATACAGATCGGCTGGCGTGCCTTTTTGTGCGATCTCGGCATTGTTCATGACGATGATGTCGTCGGAGACCGCCATGGCCTCTTCCTGATCATGTGTCACGTAAACGGCGGTCAGGCCCAATCGCTGCTGAATTTGGCGAATTTCCTCACGCACATGGCGGCGCAGCTTCGCATCGAGATTGGACAGCGGCTCATCCAGCAACAGCACCTCGGGTTCAAGCACGATGGCCCGGGCCACAGCGACCCGCTGCTGCTGTCCGCCAGACAGCTCGCTTGGCAGGCGGTCGCCGTATCCGGCAAGCCCAACCAGTTCCAGACCTTCGTTGGCCTTGTCCGCGGCTTCGGCCTTTGGCGTGGATTTGACGGTCAGTCCATAGGCCACGTTTTCCTGAACGGTCATATGCGGGAACAGCGCATAGGATTGAAAGACCATTGAAACCTTGCGGTAGGTGGCCGTCAGATGTGTCACGTCCTCGCCGCCAATGTGGATTTGCCCGGCGGTGGCCATTTCCAACCCGGCAATCAGCCGCAAAGTGGTGGTTTTTCCGCATCCGCTAGGCCCCAATAGGGTAACCAGCTTGCCCGGTTCGATGTCCAGATCGAGTTTCTTGAGGGCGGTCACATCGCCGTATTTCTTGACCACGCCGTCAAAGCGGACCGAGCCTGTTGCTACTTGTGTCATTGGATTTCCTTGCTTGAAGTCGGCTCAAGCCGTCTGTTGAACACGGTCGGCGCGGCGCAAACGGCGGGTTCCGACCATCAGTTGAAGAAGAAGGATCGCAGCCAGCATCGTGACGATCAGCACAGCCGAATAGGCGATGGCCAGACCGAATTCGCCGTTCTCGACCCGGCCAACGATAAAGGAGGTGGCCATGTTGTGCTTGGCGCTGACCAGAAAGATCACAGCGCTGACCGAGGTGATTGCCCTGACAAAGCTGTAGGTCAGTGCCGCCAGGATTGCCGGCCCCATCAATGGCAGGATCACCCGGCGCACGGTCGCAAAGCTGTTCGCACCCAATGTGATTGACGCTTCATCGAGGCTTTTGTCCAGCTGGCTCATGGCGGCGATGCCGCCGCGCACGCCGACCGGCATGTTTCGGAAAACAAACACGATGATCAGGATGATTGATGTGCCGGTCAGCTCAATAGGCGGAAAGTTGAACGCCATGATGTAGCTGACACCGATGACTGTGCCGGGGATCGCAAAGCTTAGCATTGTCGAGAATTCAAAGGCGTCTTTGCCGATGAATTTCTGCCGCACCAGCAGATATGCGGTCGATAGACCGACCAGAGCCGTCAACGGAGCCGCGATCGAAGCGATGGTCAGCGTTGTGAAGTAGCTGTCCCAGGCCACACCCGTCAGACGCCCGGACGACAGATCAAAGCCAAAGGCGCGGATGAAATGCGCCAGCGTAAAGCTGTGATCATAGCCCCAGAGTTTCACGAAACTGCCAAAGATGATCATCGAATAGACCACCAGCGTCAGCGCAGCCCATGGCAAAGCTGTGGCATAGCACAGCGTTCGCAGGGCAGGGTTCAGGCTGGCGTTTTGTCCGCTGTCCGCCTTGCCGGTGATGGTGGCATAAGATTTTTTACCAAGCCAGATCCGCTGCGCCATGAAGGCCGACAGGGTCAGCGTCAGCAAGGCGATGGCAAGGATGGCAGCCTTGGCAGGATCGGCAACCGCACCGACGATGGAAAAGAAGATTTCGGTCGACAGCACCGAATAGCCGCTGCCCAGAACCAAGGGATTGCCAAAGTCTGCGAGGCTTTCGATGAAACCCAGAAGAAATGCATTCGCCAATCCTGGCCGCATCAGTGGCAGTGATACATAGCGAAAGGTTTGCCAACGGTCTGCATCCAGCGTTTGGGATGCTTCTTCCATTGACGGGCTGACGCCCTGCACGACGCCAATCAAGACCAGAAAGGCAATTGGTGTGAAGGACAGCAACTGCGCAAAATAGACGCCCCAGAAGCCATAGACCCAACGGGTTTTTTCCCAACCGAAGAGATCGGCCACAAATTCTGTGACAGTGCCGGCCCGGCCGAACAGCAAGATCAGTGCGAGGCCGATCACGAACGGCGGGGTGATGATCGGCAAGACGGTCAGGACGCGCAGCAGCTTTTTTGCGCGAAAATCCGTACGGGTGAAGATCAAGGCAAAGGAAAGCCCCAGCAGGGTCGTTCCAGCCCCCGTCATCACACCAAGAAAGAGCGAGTTGATCGCGACCCCGCAGCTGCGCGGCCCAAACAAACATCCTAGGCCCCAGATGTCGGCGCTGAAAAAGCGCGGAAAAAATTCGGTCAGGGAATAGCCGCCGTCGACTTCGAAGGCGCGCACCAGAATGTGCATGACCGGAAAAAATACGAATATCCCCACGAGCGCCACGATCAATCCGATCGTGCTGACAACAAAGGCGTCGCCCTGTCCCTTGCCGGATTGCGAAATTGAAACCGTGGCGACGAACAACAGCGCGAGTGCGCACAGGCCCGCACCAGCCCCCATGCCCGGTTGCCCGGCCAATGCGGCCTCGCCGGTGAACAGCCACTCCAGAATGCGTGGCCCGGCCCGGACGATGATCATCCCCTGAAGGGCTATCAGGAAAAGCCCCGCAATGGCGATTGCAAGCGTGATCCGGGCCCTGCGAACAGGGGCCTGAACGAACAATTGCACCGCGATGGCCATGAGCGGCGCCAAGCCAGCAGGGGCCAGCCACCATTGCCCGGACAGGGCCGAGAAAAGGCCGGTGGATGCATTGCCGTCGTTTATCCAGACCGGATCAAAAAGGCCGTCATCGGTCATGTGCCAAGGCAGGAAAGCGAAACCGGCAAGCCCTATGGCCAGCCAGATCAGGACAGTGTTTTTCATCGTATCTTCCGCAGAATTGTGGCGATGCCCCGCGGCGGCGGGGCATCTGGATCGAATGGATCGCGGAATGGCGATCCGCCGACACTGGCTTTATTTTTGCGGGTTGGGATCGCCCACTTCTGCGTCCCAGCGGGCCAGCAAACGGCCGCGCGTATCGCTCGAGCCATAGGTCGCAAAATCATAGTCGATCAGCTTGATCGAAGCCAGATCAGGCGATTCCGGTGCAACCTTTGCATTCGAGTTGGACGGAACCTGAAATGATCCAACCTCGGGGGCACGCGATTGAACGTCAGCGCGCAGGGCAAAGGCCACCCATGCTTTGGCCGCTTCGGGATTACGCGCGCCTTCGATGACAGAAACAGCGCCAACTTCGTATCCTGTGCCTTCGCATGGGGCGACGATCTTGAGCGGGAAGCCCTGTGCGGCCAGTTTCACCATGTCGTGCATAAAGCCAATGGAAACACCGGTTTCACCGCGTGCGGCGGCCTTGGACGGTGCCGAGCCGGACTTGGTATAGGAATTGACGTTTTTGCCAACCGCCGCCAGCTTGACCATCGCTTCGTCTTCGCCAAACAGCTGCACAAAGGTGGCCAGTTCCGTATATGCGGTGCCCGAGCTGTTCGGGTTGGCGACCTGAATTTCACCTTCGAACCGGGGGTCTTCCAGATCGGCCCAGCATTGCGGTGGCTCAATGCTCTTTTCTGACAGGATGTCCGCATTGTAGGCGATGCCAAGCGCGCCGGCATAAATGCCGATGGCCTTGCCGTTCGAAATGTCTGCCATGTTCTGGGCCCAGCCCAAAAGCTCGGATGTATCGACGCCAGAGGCCTGAGTCAGACCCTCTTCGGCTGCAATCAAATGCGGATCACCTGTACCGCCCCACCAGACATCAATCTTAGGGTTGCCGGCCTCTGCACGAACCTGCGCAAGGGTTTCGCCAGTTGATTTGCGCACCATCAGAACATCGGTATCGGGATGCTCAGCCTCAAAGGCCGAAACCATCAGATCGCACCAATCCTGTTCGGCACTGCATACAACGCTCAGTTCATCAGCCAAAACGCCTGAGGCCGACAGGGCCAAGGTCGCGACTGAAATCATACCTAGTCTTTTCATGTGTTCCTCCCATTGGAATTCCGTCACCGGGGTCTCCTCCGCCCGATGTGTGAACACGCTAGTCAGACTGCCGCAAAGGCGACACGGAAGGCCAATGAACAAAGCTACAATTCGACTATCGTTGGGTTAACAGTGTTTCGAACCTCTGTCCTGACTGTAATATTCGTAACAAATAAGCTTGCCGGTTTGGCGCACATCTCATGTTACACAGTGAAAAATGGGAGGAAAATCGTGTCGCGCCCCAAGATCGGGATTGTGGATGACGAGGCGAGCATTCGCGAGTCACTGATGGCTTTGCTGTCGGAGAACCAGTTCGATGGTGTTCCGGCCGCCAGCATTGCTGAGTTCACCGAGCTTCAAAAGACAACCCGGTTGGATCTGGTGCTGATCGATCTCCAGCTCAACGATGAGAGCGGTCTTGAGTTGGCCAGACGCATTCGTCAGTCACAGGACACACCCATTGTGATGCTGACCGGGCGGGGTGATGAAACCGACAAGATCATTGGCCTGGAGCTCGGAGCGGATGACTATCTGCTCAAACCGTTCAATCCGCGCGAATTGCTGGCGCGTATTCGCGCGGTTCTGCGGCGCTACGGATCCGGTGCCAAAGCATCCATTCCAGTGCCTGACGCAGAGGGCAGGGCTGAATTTGGCCGCTTTGTCGTCGATCAGAAAGATCGCGTTCTTTACGATCAATCGGGTGAAGAGATTGCCCTGACAAATGCGGAATACCGACTGCTGGAATACTTTCTGGCACGCCCCAACGAGGTCATCACCCGGGTTGATCTGCTGTCTGAACTGGGCAGCGATTTGACCCGATATGTGGATCGAACCGTGGATGTTCTGATTTTGCGTCTGCGTCGCAAGATCGAAAAAAATCCTTCAAAGCCCGTGCATCTGCAAACCCGCCGTGGTCAGGGGTATATCTTTGTTACCGCGCAGCCAGCGGGCGCGTTGCCGTGAAGCTTTTGCCACGTTCCATCAGGGGGCGATTGTGGGCCGCGCTTGCCGTGCTGTCGATCGCTATCATCGGCATAGGCGCGCTGACTTGGGTCGCGCTTCAGCGGGTCGAGTCAAACCTGGAAGACTTGCACCGGCAATCTCTGACACAGGTCGCTCAGGCAATCGATCTGTCCAAACGTGTTTCCGATCTGGCGACCTCGGCGCCGTATCTGCTGAACCAGCGATCCAATTACCTGATCGAGCAAGAAGGCAACAAGCTGATCGCCATTTTGCAAACCGTTCGGCAGGAATGGCCGGGTCAAGAGACATCCGGGCCTCAGGATGAGGTCATCTTTCCCGTGACGCAGGAAATGGAAAGAGGCATCGAGGATCTGGTCGGCGCATCGCAGGCGCTGGATGCGGTCCAGTCGCAGATCCGCGCACGGGTGGCTGTGCTCAGCTCGCTTCGTGAACAGGTCGCCAGCCAAATCGCCGATCCGGAGGTCAGCGATGCTGAACGACTGGTATGGTGGACCCTGCAAAGCATGAATGCAGACGCACTGAATGCGGCCTATGCAGACAACCTGATCGGCGTTGGCGAAGAGCAGCGGCAATTCCAGCGTCAGGGTGTGCTTGCAGCGGCATCGGAATTGACCGAAGCACAGCAAAGATATCTGGCAGAGTTGCAAAGACAGGTTGGGGCCGACGATGGAATATTCGAACTCAGGCGCGAAGAACTGGGATTTGTCCTGTCTGCCCAGAATGCGCTCTTCCGTATCCGCCGTGATGCCAACCGCGTCAACGAAATCGCCTCTGAATTTGCGCGCGATGCCGAAGAGTTCCTGACGGCCGAACGCACCGCATCCACCAATACCATTCAACTGACCAGAATTTCGGTCACCGGGATTGGTCTTCTTGCGCTGCTATGCGCCTTGGCTGCCGCAATGTTTGTATCGCGCTATGTTGCCTTCAACATTGCGCGCGTGTCCGAAGCGATGGTCCGGCTGGCCAAAGGCGATCGAACCAGCGCCTTGCCACGCAAATTGGGCGGTGATGATGAGATCGGGGATCTGTTTCGCTCATTTCGCAGCTTTCGCGCCAATGCTCTGCGTCTCGACCGCTCCAACCGCCAACTCGATCAGCGCAATGCGCTATTTGAAAAGGTGTTTGCCAATATTTCGGTCGGGATCGCGATTACCGATGCTTCCGGGCGCCTGACGGCGTCCAACCCCGGGTTTGCCAATATCCTTGATCTTGGGCCGTCCGAACGCATCACCGGCAGTTTCGCTGATTGGTTGGAAAGCAGCCGCTTTTCGCCCGTATCCAAAGACGCAAAACTGAGCGCGATGTTTCGGGGGCATCTGGAAATGATTTCGGAGCAGGGGCAAATTCTGGAACTGCGCGCAAGCCGATTGCCCGATGACGGACGGGTT
Organism: Paracoccaceae bacterium; assembly: GCA_020630695.1. GTDB lineage: Bacteria > Pseudomonadota > Alphaproteobacteria > Rhodobacterales > Rhodobacteraceae > Thalassococcus_A > Thalassococcus_A lentus. The sequence goes on from JAHDIS010000016.1 coordinate 62,527, forward strand.
TGGCTGATTGCGGATGTCACCGAAAACCGCAAAGTCGCCAGCCGTCTTGAGCAGATTGACCGGATCGAAACCCTGGGCAAGCTGGCGGGTGACACTGCGCATGATTTCGGCAACATCCTGTCGACGATCCGTACTCACGCGCATTTGCTTAGCGCGGGGCAGGGTGATGCGGTTTCGGCCAATGTGGTCGCAATCGAGAACGCGGTCGAGTTTGGAGCGTCTTTGACCGACCGTTTGCTGGCCTTTGCCCGCCGCCAGCCGCTTGTGCCAGAACTTGTCGATCTGAACGGTCTTGTCGAGGGTATGATCGAGTTGGTCGAGATCGGCCTGAAATCCGGTATCACGCTGGATGTGGCCTATTCGCCGGAGCCTTTGACAGTCTTGGTGGATCCCGGCCAATTGGAGTCGGCCATTCTGAACCTTGTCCTGAATTCCAATAACGCGATCGACACCAAAGGCCGGATTTCAATCACGCTGTCGCGCAACGGGGCAGGGGCTGCGGTCATTTGCGTGGCGGACACCGGCGCAGGGATGACCGAACAGCACCAGCAAAAGGCGATCGAGCCGTTTTACACGACACGCAGCGCAGAGGGCGGGACTGGATTGGGCTTGTCGATCGTCTATGGTTTCATCAATCAAACCGGCGGCAGCATGGAGATCGACAGTGCGGTCGGCGCGGGCACATCGGTCAAGATCGCGCTGCCGGTGGCAACGGGCAAATCTCGTGCGCCCGAAAGTGATCCGCGATCGGTTCTGGTGATAGACGACAATGCCGCCGACAGGCGCGCTGCGGTGGCCATGTTGGAGAGAATGGGGTTTTCCGTTGCGCAATGCGACGGGCCCGAGCAGGCGTTTGCCATTCTGAAAGACCGCCATTTCGACGTGGTTTTCAGCGACTTTGATCTTGGTGACGGCCCCAACGGGCTCGCCGTGCTGTCTTGCGCTGAAGTGAACGGGCCGAGCGTCCAGAAATTCCTCATGAGCGGAAAGCGCATCTTGGATTCCGCTCTGCCGTCCGATGTGAGGTTCCTCGAAAAACCACTTGATGCCGGCATGCTGAATCAAGCACTCGCCCCGGATCCGGTACAAACGCGCAAGATTACATTTCGAGATAAAGCGTAGTGGCGGAGAGACAGGGATTCGAACCCTGGGTGGGCTTGCACCCACAACGGTTT
>JAHDIS010000082.1 GCA_020630695.1 Paracoccaceae bacterium
GTCATTGCAGCAATCTTCTCGCGGTAAAATACGCCGCCACATCCCCTGCGTTCATCCCTTTTTCCACGGCGGAATTATAAGGGCGGTCGGCTTTTTGGCGGCCTTTGACCAGGGGATACAGCGCTTCGTGATCTCCAGCAAAGGCGGGCAAAACGACAAAGAAATCTTCAATTTCATAGGTGCGGCGCACCTCTTCGTCGTTCATCAGTTCTTCGTACATCTTTTCGCCAGGCTTTGCACCGATTTCGGTGATCTGAATGTCCCCCTGGGCCAAAGTATCCACCATATGAAGGGCGATGTCTTCGATCCGGGCCACGGGCATTTTGGTCACAAAGACTTCGCCGCCTGTGGCAATCATGGCTGATTGCAGAACCAGGCCCACGGCCTCTTCTAAGGTCATGATGAACCGGGTCATTTCGCGATCTGTCAGGGTGACGGGGCCGCCCTGTTCAATCTGGCGTTTGAACAGCGGCACCACAGACCCGCGTGATCCCAGCACATTGCCAAATCGGGTGGACGCAAAAACAGTTTTTGAGTTGCGGTTGTTCAGGCTGGCCGCTGTCATCAGGCGTTCGCCCATCAGTTTTGATGTGCCCATCACATTGGTGGGGTTCACGGCCTTGTCTGACGATGTGAATATCACCCGGTCCACCCGATTGACTAGGGCCGCATCAATGATATTTTGCGTGCCTTCGATATTGGTGCGTACGGCCTGGGTGGGGCTGTCTTCGCACAGGCCCACATGTTTCAGCGCGGCGGAATGGAGAACAACATCCACCCCTTGCATGCGTTGTTTCAGTGCCTCTAGGTCGCGGATGTCTGCCAGATAACAGCTGACGTGGGGGTGATCTTTGTGGGCCTGTTGTAAAAAGAACAGCTCACTTTCATTGTTGTCTAAGCACACCACGCGGTCTGCGCCGGCGGCGACCACCTGGTTGGTCAGTTCGGCCCCAACGGTGCCGCAGGCCCCGGTGATCAGGACGCTGCGCCCTGTGAAATCTACACTCTGGCTCATTTCCATTTCACCCGTGGCATGATGCGGTTTTCGATGATGCGGTCTTTGGCGTCGATGATCCTGTCCAGCATGTCGCTGACCACATCATCCGTCATGTAATGGGGTTTAAGGCCCATTTCGATCAGGCCTGAATGGGTTGGGTTGTAGTAATGTTCTTCCATTTCCTTACGGGGGTTTGGAATGGATTTCACTTCTACGTTCAGGCCTTTTTGGTTACCCACAGATTGCACTTTGTCGGCGATCTGGTTGACGCTGAAGGTTTCGGTCAATTGGTTGAAGATTTTCAACTCACCTTCGCCTGCAGGATTTTGGGCCGCCAGCATCACACATTGCAATGTATCGCGCAGGTTCAGATAGCCGCGTGTTTGCCCGCCGCCGCCATAAACAGTTAATGGAATTCCCGCGACTGCCTGGACCAAAAAGCGGTTCACAACAGTGCCGAAGATATCATCGTAGTGGAAGTTGGGCACCAATGCAGGGTCCAAATCCGCCTGATCTGTGGACAGGCCGTAAACGGGGCCTTGCATCAGGTCGGTGACTTTCAGACCATAGATGCGCACATAGAACCACAGCAAATCCGTGTCCAAAACCTTGGTTGTATGATACAAAGATCCAGCGGCGCGCGGGAACAGGAATTTGCCTGTGCGCCCTTTGTGTTCAATGTCGATCCAGCCTTCTTCGATGTCGATGTTGGGGGTGCCGTATTCGCCCATGGTGCCCAGTTTGACCATATGCGCTTTGGGGGCATGTTCAATCATGGCCCAGATCAGGTTGAATGTTACATCCAAGTTGTTTTTGAAGGTCGATCGGGCCTCTTTGAACCCGCGCATGGAATAAGGGGCAGAGGGCTGTTCGGCATAGTGAATGATTGTGTCGGGGGCTGCTTCGGCGACGACGGACATCATCACCTCTGGATCGGCCAGATCGCCAATGCGCACGTGAATGTCGTGGCCAGAGACCTCTTTAAACTTTGCCGCCCGTTGGGTCAGGGTCGGGGTGGGCAACAAGGCTTCACTGTCGGTTTCTTCGGCAATGATGCGACGCATGTAATTGTCAGCAACTGTGACATCATGACCGGCCGCGGCAAAATCCATCGCTGTGGGCCAGCCCAAATATCCGTCGCCACCTAAAATGAGTACTTTCATGTTTAAATCCTTTTTTACTATGCGCCATCGCCCGGGGCAGTCGCCGTTACACCAATAGCACGTCTATAGGCAGCCAGCGTATAGGGCGCAACAGACCCAATCGTGTAAAGGCGCACCGCGCGGGCGCGCGCTGCCTGCCCCATACGACAGCAACTTTGAGGATCAACAATCACGCGCTGACACCCTGCTACCAGGCCGGCGATGTCCTCCACGGGCACCACAATTCCGCCGGGCGCATCCCCATTCGGATCCAGCATTCTTTGCACGTCCCCAACATCGTAGCTGATCACAGGCAGCCCTGCGGCCATCGCATCGAGACAAGACATTGGTCCTGCTTCGGACTGCGATGTGATAACAGACAGATCCATATCCTTTAATGCACCTGGAATGTCAGCGGTGAATCCATGCACAACGATGTTATCTGACAATTCTTGTTCAGAAATTTGATCTAAAAGCGGTTGCCAATAGGCGGCCTGGCTATCCAAAAGCTTACCAAAGACATGGCCTTGCACATCGTGTCCTGCGGCCTTCAACTGTCCGATAACCGCTATGAAATCTTGTTGGCGTTTCAGTGGGTTCCAGTTGCCCACAAGGGCAATCCTGATGGGACCTGGGGTGCGCATAGCCGGCATAGGGGCGAATTGATCTACATCGACAGGCACAGGAAGCATTGCAGGATCATAGCGACCGACATTATAATGTGCGATCACAGGTGTAGACGTCACCGCCACTACCCGTGACAACCGCCCCACCAGAGCGCCCAATAAGCGTGAAAGGCGTGCCCCAAACAACATATCATTCAAATGCCACACCACTGGCACCCGCGCGAAAATCGCGGCGACAGCAGGTAAAATATCAAAAGCCCCGTTGATATGCACCACATCGGGTCGCTGACGGCGTAGATACCAAGTGAGCCGCCAAAGGCTGGTAGGCACCGTTAGGGCAAAAAGAGCAAAGGCACGCGGCTTGTTTGGCAATACAGGTTTGCGTATGGACAAATCATCAACGACAAACCCCTCTTCCTCCAAAAATGCACGCGCGGTACCGTCGATGCCTGGCATTGCAAAGCGTACCGTCACTCCATCCGCTTTAAGGGAGGTAGAAACCTGCCGCGCCCGAATAGTAGGCCCCCCCACATTGGGATCAAACAGAAAGCAAATGACCTTCATCACGGCGGCCCTAGCTTTGGTTCATCCGAATGCCATCCCAGGTATTGGACAGGCGCGCGGTGCCCAAGATCAGGTTTAACACCCGTTCTGATGTGTTGGGGATGCGGTAATCGGCAGGGGTCGGCACCGGCTCCAACCCGGCCGCGATACGGGCGTCATATTGTGCCACGATCCTGTGCACGCCTTCCAAGACTGTATCTTTGTTCAACCCAGTCATCACAATACAACCTACATCAACCCCTTCGGGGCGTTCAATGGCATCGCGTGGCGTGATGGCGGGAAAGCCCAGGATAGACGCTTCTTCAGCGATGGTGCCACTGTCAGATATGGCGCAATAGGCGCTCATTTGCAGATTGTTGTAATCGTGAAACCCAAAGGGTTTCATGTCTTGGATCTGGTCATTGAACGACAGGCCAAAGCTTTCCAAACGCTTGCGGGTGCGCGGATGGGTCGACAAGATCACAGGCATATCATGGGTATCGGCCAATGTATTAAGCGCATCTACTAGGGCTGACAGACGGTCTTTGTTATCCACATTTTCTTCGCGGTGCAGAGAAGCGATGAAATAGCTGCGTTTGCTCAGACCCAACCGGTTCACTACGTCGGAAGAATCAATCTGAGGTCGGTAATGGTCCAACACTTCGCGCATTGGGCTTCCGGTCAAGTTGATTCGACGATGCTGCAGACCCTCGGATAACAGATGGCGACGCGCATGTTCTGTATACACCAGGTTGAAATCGGCGATGTGATCCACAAGCTTGCGATTGGTCTCCTCGGGGACGTTTCGGTCGAAGGACCTGTTGCCCGCTTCCATGTGGTAGACTGGGATCTTCATCCGCCGCGCCATGATCGCCGAAATCGCCGAATTGGTGTCACCCAGAACCAAAACGGCATCGGGACGTTCCTCGGCCAGCACTTTCTCACTTTCTGACAGGATCTTCCCAAGCGTCTCGCCCAGCGTGCCGCCGCCGGTTCCGAGGAAATGGTCGGGCTTTCGAACCGCGAGGTCCTCAAAAAAAACCTCGTTCAGCTCATAGTCCCAGTTTTGCCCGGTATGCACGATGAGATGATCGGTGAAATCGTCGAGCCGAGCCATGACGCGGGACAACCGGATAATCTCGGGTCGCGTGCCAAGAATGGTCATAACCTTGAGGCGTTTCATTTCAGCACCTTATCAGCAAACGTGTCCGGGTTAGCCGGATCGAACAAATCATGAGTCCAGAACAAAGTCAGAAGCTCTGTGTCGCCTGTATTCTCAATGGAATGGGTGTGCAGCGTAGGCATGTCGACGGGCGCTGGCGCGTCGCCCGAAACCCTGTACTCCCAAACTTCGTCGCTCAACACCTTGCGAATGCGGATCACCGCCTCACCCTGGACCACGAGGAAGCGTTCGACCTTTTTCAGGTGAAAATGATCGCCCCGGGTCACTCCGGGCAGGGTGGTTGACAGGAAGGTCTGGCCTCCCCCACCGCCCTTGACCGCTTCAAACAGCATGCCGCGCGCATCGGTATTCAGTTTCAGTGGCTGTGGGAACCCGTTCGGATAGAGCGCTGCACGGTAGCTGTTGAACATGGCGATCGTGAAAGGATCGCCGAGATCCGGATAGATGTTGTCTTGGTAGTTGGCATGGAACTTCTGTAGAAGAGCGAAGAGGTCGGTAACGGCAATATCACGAGCCTCAGGCTGCAAGAGACCATCGGTTCCGTTGACGACTGTCTCCAGCGCCGCTTGCGCCGCAGCGCCAGCATGCAACAATGAGACGCGTCCGTCGGGGTTAATATCCGGCGTCTCGCCTGCGATCACTGCTTCGATAAAAGTTGCGGTGACGTTGTTGTACCGGGGGCGGGCGCATTCACCGAAAATATGAGGCAGCACCATGTCAGTGTAACGGCCTCCGACTTGTGACAGCACCTCACCGGCGATACGTTTCGAGCGCCCATAGGGCGTGTCGCTCGCGGCATGCGTTGAGTTTGCATAGACGATATGGGGTTTATTCCCAGCGGTCTTGCAGGCCTCTGCCAACCGGGATGCGATTGCAGGATTGGCCGCCTCGACCACATTGTCAGGCGCGCGGTTTACGCCAGCGAAATGAAGCACGGCCTGCGCTCCGCCAACCGCGGCTTGCAAAGCCGCGTCGTCGTCGAAAGCGGCATGGTCGAGCGCAACGATATCGAAGGATGCCGGCTCCCCCTTGAACGTTGCAGCGCAATTGGCCGCATGCAACCGCGCATGCGCATGCCACCCGATCAGCCCTTTTGCGCCGGTGATGACAATCCGTTTCATTGCACGCCGTTCCAGTTATTCAGTTCCGCTTGGACCTCGGGTAGGGTCAGTAAAAGCTCTTTGACACCGGCAACATCCAGCTGTTTCGTATTGTGCGAGTGGTAATCCTCGTTCTGTTTCGTCGCAGGCTCGCCCTCAGAGAAGTAAGGCTTGTAGTTCAGATCGCGCATGTCGAGTATGATCCGATAATAGTCGCCCATATCTTCTGAACTGCTAAGTTCCTGCGCGCTCGCCAGGGTCTCATAGAGCTTTTCAGCGTGACGCCAGCCGATCACCTCGACAGGATTGTCAGAGACATTGAACAGCTCTTTCAAGGCGGTGACCAGGTCGGCAATCGTGGATGCCGGAGCCTTCTTGATGAATAGATCGCCCTGGTTGGCGTTCTGAAAAGCATGGTGAACCAAAGCCACACTATACCGAAGCGGCATCAGGAAGCGGGTCATGGTCGGTTCCGTGATGGTAATTGGCTTGCCCGATTTGATCTGGCGCACAAAAAGTGGAATGGCCGATCCACGCGAGTACATGACGTTGCCATAACGAACGGCCGAAATGATGGTATCACCATTCGGGCCCAGGGTTCTGGCCGCGGCCTGAGCCGTCTTTTCCATCAGTGCCTTTGTCATGCCCATAGCGTTGACCGGAAAAACAGCCTTATCCGTCGAAAGACACACGACGCTCTGTACCTTTGCGGCGATTGCAGAACGAATGACGTTCTCCGACCCGATGATATTTGTAAGTACGGCCTCATGCGGGAAGAACTCGCAACTCGGGACCTGTTTCAGCGCCGCCGCATGAAAAATGGCATCCACACCCTGCACAGCACGGTCAACGGCACCGCGATCACGCACATCTCCGATGTAATAGCGAACCCGGTCATCACGCAGATCGTTTCTGAGCGCGTCCTGCTTTTCCTCGTCGCGGGAGATTATTCGGACTTCTTCAATTCCGTCATCAAGAAGATCCCGCAGCATGGTCTTCCCAAAGGATCCTGTGCCACCGGTTATCAAAACACGTTTTGGTTTTTCGCGCTTCATATTTGCTATCATTCTTTCCCTAACACTGTATAGTCACTGCGCTGAATAAAGCAGGGCACCCATCAGAGTTTTCCGGCCACTGAAGCGCCCTGAGGGAAATCGCCAACGACCTCTTTCTTTAGCGCCTCAATCTCTTTCCTGAGAGCCTCGTACTCTTCCATCTTCCGCACCAGAAACGTGCGCGTTAACACCGCCTTCTGCGTGATGCCTTTTGGCGTCAAAACGTAGGCATATCGGCGCTTATCTTCCGAGGCGGTGAAATTCCCCAGTTTCACCAGCCCTTTGTCGATCAGCGCATTCAACACGTAGTGGATCCCACCGACACTGACGCCGACCGCCTCTGCCAGCTCCCGCTGAGACAGTTCAGGGTCCTCTTGCAGAAGGCGAAGCACGCGAAAATGCGTATCTTGCTGTAGCTTGGTGCGCTTGCTGGCCATTTCAGTATTTTCTCAAGCTACCGCACAAGGCCTGCCCGTCAGGCACCTTGCTGCATGCAAAAGTGATGATGAGCATAGCTTCCATATCGCTCGGTTTCGAGCGCTATCAATTTCTGCATCAGCAAACAAGAGGGAATTTCAGCTTTTCATAAGGTTTTCGTCGAGACGCTTGTAGTAGCCGATCTGCGAGTCAGGCGTTCAAAAGCAAGCGGAGCTCAGCCCCAGTGAGAAACTGGGGCTGTAATTCATGCCCGCTGCTACGCCATAGCCCGTAAATGTGACAGGTCTATACCTGCACGATTAAGCAGCGCCAGGCATGCCGAAGGCAGATCCCGAGAGGGCTGTTCGCAAGCGCGACGGCCGCGACCATCTTCGGCTTACGAGCCACCAGCGCAGCCAACTAGGGGTTCGTGCTGCAGCCCTTGCAGACCACCCTGCGGATCACGCACATACTGCCGAAGATCAGCAGTCGGCGGGTGGCGGTCTGGTCCTTCTGGCTGATCGCGCCCAGCCTGATCTTGCCGCCAGTCGACCTCTGTCGAGCACCAGGCCAAGCTATGCGGCGAAGTTGCCATTGATGTGCCCTCCGTTCGGCTCCGATGAAACCATCATTGCATAGGGATGCCGCTAAGTGGGGGCACGCGCCCTATCAGTTCAGGACCGCGAATCAACCTGATGACGCTTGGTTATCGCAGGATATCAACCCATTGGAGGGCCGATGCGGCTATTGGCGTCATCAAACTTCACAGCGCTTCCGGAATAGCTGACTTGCGCATGTTTAAACTTGAGCGGTATGTGGACCACGAATTCACAAGGGGTTACAAGATGACAGTCCATGATCACAGCACACGCTGGTTTCTGGCGCAGCTGAAGCCCAACTGTGCGAACATCGCTGACAAGAACCTCAAGCGCCAGGGTTTCCAGACCTTCCTGCCGATGGAAGAGGAGACACGCCAGAGGAACGGCAGGTTCGTCACCGCAGTGCGGCCATTATTTCCAGGTTACGTCTTTGTGGCCGTCGATGTGGCCCGTGGGCTCTGGCGGACGGTCAACTCGACCTACGGCATCACGCGGCTGGTGAGCTTTGGCAAAGAACCAGCGGCTGTACCGCTGGATCTTGTATCGCAGCTAATGCTGCGCTGCGACACCAAGGGCAAGTTGCTGTCGCCGAAGCTTCTGAAGGCGGGTGATCAGGTGACGATGACCAAGGGGCCGTTCACCAATTTTGTGGCAGAGGTGGAAAAGATCGCGCCGGATCGGCGCGTCTGGGTCTTGATGGAGATCATGGGTGGACAGGCACGCGTTGCGGTGGGGGCGGATCAGCTGCGGGCGGTGTAGGCTGGTTCTCTGTAGTCGTTGGCTTGTTGCTAATTTTTCTGCCGTCACAGATAGGGACTATCCTGAATTTTGTGCTCTGGCGCGGTAACTCTAAGATGAGGAGACGCAGATACAAGCATCGGCAAAGGCCTTTTGGGCCAACTTATGGAGGGGCGAAAGCCCGGCGATCTGTTTGGCAATGACGGGATCTTGCGAGATTTGACAAAGGCGTTGGAAGAACACGCCGTGAGCACCGAGTTGGGCACGCATCTGAGCGAGGACCGCACCAATTGCCCACATAGTCGATCACCGTGGGTCAATTGGCGTATGATCGAATGCAGCGTTCTCTTGCCTCGCTTCTCGATGCGGCACCCACAGGCCGTCAGCTCGAAGAAATTGCGTACCGGGGTGTTCTTACTCCACAGTCACTGATTTCGCCAAATTCCGCGGCTGGTCGACATCCGTACCTTTCAGGACCGCCACGTGGTAGGCCAGCAGCTGGGCAACCACGCTGTGCAGGAAAGGTGACAGGGTTTCGGGGCATTCGGGCAGGGCGATTATGGCCAGATCCTGACCCTGTGCTTCGGCAGCGCCGCGTGGGTCGGTAACCAGGGTGATCTCCGCACCGCGGGCCGCAACCTCTGACAGGTTTGACATGGTCTTTTCGAACAGCGGACCGGAGGATGCAAAAACCACAACCGGTACGCCGTCTTCGATCAGGGCGATGGGGCCGTGCTTCAGCTCACCTGCCGCGTAGCCTTCGGCGTGGATATAGCTGATCTCCTTGAGCTTCAGCGCCGCTTCCAATGCCACCGGTGCCAGCACACCCCGACCTAGGAACAGCGCATCCCGGGCCTCCAGCATCGTGGCGGCCCGGTCGCGCACAAGCGGTTCCAGCTCGAGGGTTTCGGCCACCAGCCGCGGGATGCGCGCCATGGTCTGGACCATCTGTGTTTCGCCCTGCGCATCCAGTATGCCGCAATCGCGGGCCGCTTTCAGTGCCATGGCCGCCAGCACGGCAAGCTGGCCGGTAAAGGCCTTGGTCGAGGCCACCCCGATCTCGGGGCCGGCAAGGATTTCCTGAACGTGATCCGCCTCGCGTGCCAGCGAAGAGGTGGGCACATTGACCACGGCAACGGTCGCTTTCGCACGGCCCTGTACATGGCGCAAGGCGGCCAGGGTATCGGCGGTTTCGCCCGATTGCGAGACGAAGATCGCCATTTCCCGGCCCCGCAGCGGCGGGTTGCGGTAGCGGAATTCTGACGCGATATCGATATCCACCGACAGACCGGACAGCTGTTCAAACCAGTATTTCGCCACGGCGGTCGCGTAATGGGCCGTGCCACAGGCGACCAGAACGATGCGATCCACCCGGTCAAAAGACAACTGGTCCACAGTGCCCTCGAGCCGTTCGAAATCCTGGCTCAGGACCGACGAAAACGCACGGGCCAGACTGGCGGGCTGTTCATGCATTTCCTTGTGCATGTAATGGTCGTGAGAGTCTTTTTCGACAGCGCTGGTATCCAGGTCAAGATGGCGGATTTCCCGCGTGACAGGCTGGAAGTGGCGATTGAAGATCTCTGCGCCTGACCGGGTCAGAACCGCCACGTCGCCTTCTTCGAGATAGCAGATATCCTGCGTCATCGGTGCCAGCGCAAGCGCGTCGGATCCCACGTACATTTCGCGCTGCCCGGTAAGTGCTTCATGGGCACCATAGCCCACCACCAGGGGGGAGCCTTGCCGCGCGCAGATCATCAGATCGTCAAAGCCTTCGAACAGGAAGCACAGGGCAAAGGCACCGTCCAGACGCTCCAGCGTCAGGCGTACGGCATCCATTGGATCGTGCCCCTGCAAGACTGCGAGGTTGCACAGTTGTGCAATCACTTCGGTATCCGTGTCAGAGGTGAAGGTGATACCTTGTTGTCCCAGTTCTTCTCGCAAGAGGGCATAATTCTCGATAATGCCATTGTGTACGACCACAACGCGCCCGGCCTGATGCGGGTGTGCGTTTGCTTCGTTGGGCGCGCCATGCGTGGCCCAGCGGGTATGTGCGATGCCCGACTGGCCCAAAAGCGGTTCGGCGGCCAGCCGTTCGCTGAGCGCCCGGATCTTGCCCACCGCACGGCGGCGGCGCACCAAGCCGTTTTCCAAAGTGGCAATGCCTGCGCTGTCATAGCCGCGATACTCCAGCCGCTGCAGCGCATCGACCAGACGGTCCGACACACTGCCCTGTCCAAGAATTCCAACAATCCCACACATGAAAATAACCCCCCTGAGAAAAATATATGTTCAAGGCGTTACCCGCTTGGCCACGGGCGCGTCAATGCAGGTATTCCCTAGGCCTGGAGGAAACGGCACTCTTTCGCCTGCACATGCACGGCTGTCAGCTTGCCGCCCTTGTAGGCACCGGTATCGACCGCGATCCGACCGACGCCTCGGGCATGATGGTGTGCTCATGTACCACGCAAATACCATCCTCCCGGGGATCGCGCAGGAAATCGGGATGGCCCCAAAGCAAGGCCGGTTCGCTTTGATCCTGCGGGGTTTTTTTGAGGTTCATCGCGGCATGCACACAATATGTGTTGCCGCTGCGCCAGTGCAGGGGCAGGGCGCGCAGCCAGGCCTGCATACCCTCTGGCAGGGTCTGTTCCAACCGGTCTGCTAGCTCCAGGGCCTCTTCGGCATCCGGGTGTGGATCGGTGCAGGGAATCTCAAAGCTGGCCAGGGTGTCAACGCCACCGTTGATCAGCCAGCGGGCACCGCGCCCTGCGGGATCGTCAATAAAATCCAGCATCATGCGTTCATGGTTCCCCATGATTGCCACTACATCACCGCAATGGTCGCGGGTCAGGTTGAGTAGCCGCTCCAGAACCCGGGCCGAGTCCGGCCCTCGATCAATGGCATCGCCCAGGAAAATAACCGCTTCATCGCCCTCGGCCTCGATCAACGACATCAGCTGATCCAGCTGCGCGGCACAGCCATGGATATCGCCCACCGCAAATAACCGGCGTTCCGGCGCGATCACCGTTTCAATGGTCGGAGTCGGCGTAGCCTCGGGCGACTGACGACCGCCAAGCAGTGACCTGAGTTTTCCAAACATGCCCGTCCTCGTTTTGGTCAGGACAGCTTTGCCCACAGGCACCGTACCAATCAAGCCTTAGCTTGCAGCAGCAACGGCGCTGCAGATACTGTCAATCACCTCGGTCAACATCGTGCGGTCTTCGGCTTCTCCCATGACGCGGATCAAGGGTTCGGTGCCCGACTTGCGGATCAGCAAACGCCCTGATGCGCCCAGCCGTTCTTCGCCCTTGGCAATCGCCTCCTGAACAGCCTCGGTTTCAAGCGGCGCGCTGCCCTTGGTATAACGCACATTGCGCAGCGTCTGTGGCACGGGTTTGAACACCTGGGTCAGTTGGCTGGCTCTTTTGCCTGTCTCGACCATGGCGGCCAAAACCTGCAAGGCCGCGATCAAACCATCCCCGGTGGTGGCATAGTCGGTCATCACCAGATGCCCCGACTGTTCCCCACCCAGATTATTGCCGTTCTCGCGCATGGCTTCGACCACGTAACGATCCCCGACCGAGGTGCGCACCAGCTCGATCCCAAGACCGTTGAGATGACGTTCAAGCCCAAGGTTGGACATCACCGTGGCCACTAGAGCCTTACCTGCCAACCGGTCCTCGGCGGCCCAACGCGTGGCAATCAAACCCATCAGCTGATCACCATCCACCACCTGGCCCTTTTCATCCAGCACGATCAGCCGATCCGCGTCGCCATCCAGACAGATCCCGATATCTGCGCGGGTCTCGCGCACACGTGCGGCGGTTGTATCGGGGTGGGTAGAGCCGCATTTGTCATTGATGTTGCTGCCATTCGGCTCAACCCCGATGCGGATCACTTCGGCCCCCAGTTCCCACAAGACCGAAGGGGCCACGCGATAGGCCGCCCCATGGGCGCAATCAATGACGATCCGCAAGCCATCTAGCCGCAGTTTACGCGGAAAGGTCGTCTTGGCGTATTCCACATAGCGGCCGCCGGCATCATCGATGCGCTTGGCGCGTCCGATGTTTGCAGGCTGCGACAGGGAAACTCCTGCGCCCAGAATGCTCTCGATCTCGATCTCGGCAGAATCCGACAGCTTGAAGCCATCGGGGCCAAAAAACTTGATGCCATTGTCGCTTGCCGGATTGTGGCTAGCAGAAATCATCACCCCCACATCTGCCCGCATGGAGCGGGTCAGATAGCCCACCGCCGGCGTTGGCACCGGCCCAAGAAGAAACACGTTCATGCCTGTCGAGGTGAACCCCGAGGTCAGCGCGTTTTCCAGCATGTATCCGGACAGGCGCGTGTCTTTGCCGATCACCACCCGGTGATCCTGCTGGTCGCGGCGGAAATAGCGACCTGCGGCGGCGGCCAACTTCATGATCGTTTCGGGTGTCATGGGTTCCGAATTGGCCCGGCCCCGCACTCCATCGGTTCCAAACAGCGCACGCGTCATTGCAAAACTCCTTTTTTGTACCCGGGCATCGCCCTTGCCTTGAGGGGCCTATTCGGCGCTGCTCTATCGGTATTCACCCGGGGCGTCCAGCAGGGGTATGCCGCGATTGACAAACCTGCCGCTTGGGCGCAGGCAACGGAAAGGTCCAGGCGATGAAAACCGTTCTTGTCACAGGCTCCGCCGGGTTTATCGGCTTTCACCTGAGCCGGCTGCTCCTTGAGCAGGGGGTCCGGGTGATCGGTCTGGACGGCATGACCTCCTATTACGATGTGGCGCTGAAAGAACGTCGGCACTGATCAGCCCCACCTGAGTGGTCCAATTAGATTGTTAGTGCATGATCGGCCTTTGGTCCATCTGGACGATGGTTTCCGGTGCCGGAGGGCGATAGCCCAGAGCACTGTGTGGTCGTTTGGTGTTGTAGTGTTTCCTCCATTCTTCGATCAGGATTTGCGCTTCTCGCAGGCTGTAGAAGATTTCACCGTTCAGGAACTCGTCCCGGAAGCGGGCATTGAAGCTTTCGCAGCACCCGTTCTCCCAAGGGCTGCCTGGTTCGATGTATGCTGTTTTTGCGCCGACGGCCTTGATCCAGTCCTGCACGGCCTGCGCAACGAACTCAGGGCCATTATCAGATCGAATGAACGACGGAATGCCGCGCAGGATGAACAGGTCGCTCAAAACATCAATGACATTGCCTGAGTTCAGCTTGCGATCCACACGGATGGCCAGGCACTCTCGGCTGTATTCATCAATGATGTTCAGCGTCCGGAACGCTCTCCCGTCGTCAGTCCGACAATGCACAAAGTCGTAGGACCAAACATGATCGCGGTGTTCAGGCCGCAACCGAACGCACGACCCATCATTGAGCCAGAGCCGACCCTTCTTTGGTCGTTTCATTGGTGCTTTCAGCCCCTCCCGCCGCCATAACCGTTCGACGCGCTTGTCATTCACATGCCAGCCAGCATCTCTCAGCAGCGCAGCGATCCGACGGTAGCCATATCGACCATATTGCCGGGTCA
>JAHDIS010000083.1 GCA_020630695.1 Paracoccaceae bacterium
TCACCGAAGAAGAGATCAACGATTGGGGCTTCTCTGGCGTCATGGTGCGTGGCTCTGGCCTTGCATGGGATTTGCGCCGCGCGCAGCCCTATGAATGCTACGACGAATTCGAGTTCCAGATCCCGGTTGGCAAAAACGGCGATTGCTTTGATCGCTATCTGGTGCGCATGGAAGAAATGCGCCAGTCGCTGGGCATCATTCATCAGGCCATCGAAAAGCTGCGGGCCGAGGGGCCGGGTGATGTTCTGGCACGTGGCAAGATCACACCACCCAAGCGGTCCGAGATGAAGACCTCGATGGAGGCGCTGATCCATCACTTCAAACTCTACACCGAAGGCTTCCACGTTCCGGAAGGCCAGGTTTACGCCGCCGTAGAGGCCCCAAAGGGCGAATTCGGTGTCTACCTCGTGGCGGATGGGTCGAACAAACCTTACCGCGCCAAACTGCGCGCACCGGGGTTCCTGCATCTGCAGGCTATGGACCACGTCGCCAGCGGCCACCAGTTGGCCGACGTTGCGGCGATCATCGGCACCATGGACGTTGTGTTTGGAGAGATCGACCGATGAAAACGGTGGCGATTGCGTTTTGCATTGCATTGCTGGGCGCCCCGGTGGCGGCCAAGGATGTGTGCTTGCTCAAGGCATCGGTTTGCGAAGGTATGTATGAGGCCAAGTACAAGGACCTCTTTGCCAAACTGCGCAACCCTTCTTTGCAAAAGCCTTCGGATGGTCTGGCTGTATCGGTGATGTACAACACCTTCGAGTCAGCCGAGAAAGACGCCAAGCGCTGTAAGCGCAAGGAAAAGGTGTCGATGGACGATTTCAAACCTTACTTCGTGATGGGGCAGGGCAAGAACAAGCGGGCCATGATGGTTCGCGGAAAATCAGAGTGCGCTTGGGTGCGGGTCAAGTAACCAAGTCGTTGCAGCACGCTGCCACTGGAACCGGGCGGCGCGCAGGCAGTGGATGCCGGCACCAATGGGCATCTCGGTGTTGTGTTATGAGTGGTTCCGCGCAGACATGCAAAATGCAGCTGCGCGCTTCGGAATGGAGGGACTTGTGATGAAAAAGATGATGCTTGCCGGAACGGCGCTGACACTGCTCGCGGGATGCGTATTGCCGCCAAAGGATGTGACACCAGAGGATCTGGCGGCCTTTGATAATGCGGTGGCCTCTATTGGTTGCACGTTGGAAAGCGAACGGCATTACCTGCCTGTGGAACTGCAGACAGGTCTGACCCGCGAAAAGCTGATCGAGGTCGCTCAGTACAAGGTCGCTCTCGAAGAGGCGGTCGCTCTGGAAAGCGGTGGCGTCAAGCTGATCACAGGCAACTGCGCGGCCGCTGCACCGGCTGCCGAGGCCTGATACTTTAGCGCTCCGTCTGCCGGGGCAGGACAAATGACGAAGTGGTCTCCGCCTGATGCGGTGATCCGATGAATTGGAGAGCACGACGATGCTGCGCCGTTTGCACCACGAACAGCCCGAAAGCTTTGCTTTCACCCCGGATAACCTTGCTTGGGCACAGGCCCAGATCACCAAGTATCCCGAGGGTCGTCAGGCCAGCGCGATTATTCCGCTGCTTTGGCGCGCACAGGAACAAGAGGGCTGGCTGACTCGCCCAGCGATCGAAGCTGTGGCCGACATGCTTGGCATGGCCTATATGCGTGCGCTCGAAGTGGCATCCTTTTACTTTATGTTCCAACTGCAACCCGTTGGCAGTGTTGCACATATCCAGAT
The DNA here is from genome assembly GCA_020630695.1 of Paracoccaceae bacterium. Taxonomy (GTDB): domain Bacteria; phylum Pseudomonadota; class Alphaproteobacteria; order Rhodobacterales; family Rhodobacteraceae; genus Thalassococcus_A; species Thalassococcus_A lentus. Next base: position 1,737 of record JAHDIS010000083.1, read on the forward strand.
CTGCGGAACGACCTCCTGCATGATTTGCGGAGCAGAGGACCTGATCGCTGTCTGCCGCGAAAAGATCGCTGACAAGGCGCATGCATTGTCCGCGGACGGCAAGTTTTCGTGGGAAGAAGTCGAGTGTCTGGGGGCCTGCACCAACGCTCCGATGGCGCAGATCGGCAAAGATTATTATGAAGACCTGACGACGGACAAACTGCGCGATCTGCTCGACGCGCTGGCGCGTGGAGACGTGCCGCAGGTTGGTCCTCAGAACGGGCGTTTTGCCTCTGAGCCTGCTTCCGGCATCACTTCGCTGACTGAGTTCGTAAACGGCTCGATCAAGCTGAATGCCTCAGCGCAGTTGGCCTCTGACATCGGTGATACGGTCAAGCGGATCGACGGTACCGAAGTCGCTCTGAAGGCGAATTGGTCAGACATGACTAAAGGCGGCGCAGCCGGCGACGGTGCGGCCAACAGCGCCAGCGCACCAAAGGCCAAGGCCAAATCGAAAGCCACTGGCACGACCAAAGCCAAGGCGGAAGCGGCGCCCAAGGCGACGAAGGCGGCGGCCAAGCCAGCCAAAGACCCTGCCAAGAAGGCGGTCGCCAAGAAGCCCGCGCCCAAGGCGGCCAAGGCCGAGCCTGCCGCGCCTGTCGAGGGCGGAACCAAACCTGCCGCGCTCAAGAAAGCACGCGGCGGGCAGGCTGATGATCTCAAGCGGATCAAGGGTATCGGTCCCAAGCTGGAACAGCTTTGCAACCGCTTGGGCTTCTACCATTTCGACCAGATCGCTGAATGGAGCGCAGACGAAGTTGCTTGGGTCGACGCCAATCTTGAGGGCTTTAAAGGTCGCGTTAGCCGCGATTCATGGGTCGATCAGGCCAAAGTACTAGCATCTGGCGGCGAAACAGAGTTCTCTACCCGTGTCAAAAAAGGTAATGTCTACGACAAATGACAGTCTCAACACGGTGAGGGAGTGACAGAATGAGTAATGATAATGGTGGTATGAGCTGCACACTCGGCAGCTGGGCTCTGGCGGCAGGCGTTGGTCTGCTGGCTTTCATCCTGCTTATGGTTCTTGGTGATTGGCGCTTTATTCAGGCCCTTTTTGCGGGCGCAGTGCTGTTTGTGGTTCTGGGGCTTCTCTTTAGCTTCTTGTTTTGCCGGTCTTTGCCCGCGCCGGGTGAAGCTTCTGGCGTAAACAGTGGCTCTTCGGCAGCGGCTGGTGCCGTTGGCGCAACAGCGGCAGCCGGTGCAGCAGCAGCGGCCGGTACAAGTGCTTCGGCTTCGGCAAGTGATGCGGATGCAGCGGCAGCAGATGCGGGGGATGCATCTGGTTCTGCGGCAGCAGCGGCTGATACGGCGGCATCATCGGCAGACACAGCGGCCGAGGTTTCGGTACAGCCATCTGCGCGTCTGGCGGGTGAAGAAGACCTTGCCTCTCGCAAGGGCACTTGGAAGTACGAGGGCGAGCAGCAAGACGCTGCACCAGCCAAGGAAGCCAAGGCCAAGAAACCAGCAAAAGCGGCCAAGGCGAAAGCCGACAAACCCGCAAAGGCGGCAAAGGCTGACAAACCCAAGAAGGCGGCGAAAGCGGCCAAGGCAGCGGCTCCTGCTGTTGATGCGGGCGATGACACAGTGGATCGCGATGGCGATGGTATTATCGAAGGTCGCAACGAAGGCTCGAAGCCAACGACCTTGGACGGCCCTCGGGATGGTGGCGCCGACAACCTGAAGGAAATCAAGGGTATCGGCCCCAAGCTGGAAAAACTCTGCAACAAGCTGGGCTTTTACCACTTTGACCAGATCGCCAACTGGACGGCAGACGAAGTCGCTTGGGTTGACGCGAATCTCGAAGGCTTCCGTGGCCGTGTGACCCGTGACAAGTGGGTCGAGCAAGCCAAGATCCTTGCTGCTGGCGGTGAAACGGAGTTCTCCAAGCGTGTAGAAGGCGGCAACGTCTACTAACGCGGAGTTTTGAGACTTGGCTTGCCGGTTCAACTGATCGGCAAGCCCAAGAAAAATAGAGTGGGGTGGCATTGTGCGGCCCCACGTCCTCTTGAATGAGGGCGGATTGGTTTGATAGGCGCAGGCGCAGGATGTCGAAGAACGACGGTGCAGAAGACAGGGCCAGACGCGGCAGGCAGGTTGCCTTGCTGATCGCAGGTCTTGGCATCGGCTGGATCGGGATCACGGCACTGGGCGGTTCGTTGGGTTGGCCCCAGCGCATTCGGGCCTTTTTCGATCTGGCTGTTCTGGCCGGGTTCGGATTGGCCATTTGGAAGATATACGGGATCTGGCGCGACAGCCAGGAACACAAGGACGACTAGGCTATGCTGCAAGACCAGGATCGTATCTTTACCAACCTTTATGGCATGCACGAACGCACCCTTGCGGGTGCCAAGAAGCGTGGCCATTGGGATGGAACGGCAAAGATCATCCAGAACGGACGCGACTGGATCATTGACCAGATGAAGGCATCCGGTCTGCGTGGCCGTGGCGGAGCTGGCTTTCCAACCGGTCTGAAGTGGTCGTTCATGCCCAAGGAAAGCGACGGTCGCCCCAGCTATCTGGTTGTGAACGCCGATGAATCCGAGCCGGGCACCTGCAAGGACCGTGAAATCATGCGGCACGACCCGCACACGCTCATCGAAGGGTGCCTGATCGCCAGTTTCGCAATGCAGGCCCATGCTTGCTACATCTACATTCGCGGCGAATACATCCGCGAAAAAGAAGCGCTTCAGGCCGCAATCGACGAAGCTTATGATGCGGGCCTTCTGGGCAAGAATGCAGCCGGGTCCGGTTGGGATTTCGATCTGTACCTGCACCATGGTGCGGGCGCCTATATCTGCGGCGAAGAAACCGCCTTGCTCGAAAGCCTCGAAGGCAAGAAAGGCATGCCACGGATGAAGCCGCCATTCCCGGCAGGCTCGGGTCTGTATGGCTGCCCGACCACGGTAAACAACGTTGAGTCGATTGCGGTGGTTCCGACCATTCTGCGCCGTGGCCCCGAATGGTTCGCGGGCTTTGGCCGTCAGAACAACGCGGGCACCAAGCTGTTCGCGGTTTCGGGCCATGTGAACAATCCTTGTGTCGTCGAAGAGGCGATGTCGATCTCGTTCGAAGAACTGATCGAAAAGCACTGCGGCGGCATCCGCGGCGGTTGGGACAATCTCAAGGCTGTGATCCCGGGTGGATCATCGGTGCCTTGTGTGCGCGGCGAAAACATGCGCGACGCAATCATGGATTTTGACTATCTGCGCGGTGAGCTGGGTTCGGGTCTCGGCACAGCTGCGGTTATCGTGATGGATAAGCAAACTGACATCATCAAGGCAATCTGGCGACTGTCCAAGTTCTACAAGCACGAAAGCTGCGGCCAGTGCACACCTTGCCGCGAAGGCACAGGCTGGATGATGCGCGTCATGGACCGTCTTGTTCAGGGTAAAGCGGATCCGGAAGAGATCGATATGCTTTGGGACGTGACCAAGCAGGTCGAAGGTCACACCATTTGCGCGCTTGGCGATGCGGCGGCTTGGCCAATTCAGGGTTTGATCCGCAATTTCCGCGATGAAATCGAAGACCGTATCAAGGCGCAGCAGGCTGGCCGGATCAGCGCCGCTGTCGCTGCCGAGTAAACTGCCGTGACAACCGGCCCGCGCGTATCTGTTGCAATTGCTTTCAGTGTTGGCTTGTTGCTGTCTCCGATGATGGCACAGGCCAAACAGGATCCGATGATGGGCGCGGCGGCGCTTTCGGCTGCGGTCCACATTGCGCGCGACTGCGACGGAATCGGACTGGTTGGTGGTCAGTCCGAGGCAGATTTTCTGCAATCTGCTTCGAAAACGTTGAAACGGCAGGGTTTTCGCAGGCAGGCGGTTCTCAAGCTCGTCTACTATTCCAAAGCCGGGGTCCTGGCCAAGGCGACGGATCAGCTTTTGGCCGGGGTGGGCGCATCGCTTGCGGATAAACGCGCCTTGTGCGGTCATGGACGCAAGGTTGTTGGCGCCAATGATCTGGTCGGGCAGTTTCTTGAACGCAACTGACTGAAGTGTCCTGCGATCTTGGTGCGTTGCCAGTTCACGGCCGTGATTGCGGTTCAGGACCTAAGGGAGAACACCACATGCGCGGTTTTTTCAGAGTCCTGATTCCAGCAGTGGTTTTCACTTTTCTGTTGCCTGTTTGTGCGGCTGCACAGGGCAGGGTGCCATATCCCGATGTATGGGTTGAGCACGTGTTTCAAGAACACATGGCCTTTATGCTGGCGGACAATTGCGGGGATCTGGAAAAGCATCATCCCGGCATCGACCGACATAGGTCATCGGCCTATGCCGCCATGAGTGATCGTGGCCACCACGCCCGCGATCTTCAAAACAAGTTTTCCCCGATTGCACCAGAGCGATATCAGCCGCTTCAAGAAGAGTTCTTGCGCAAGTACGGCCTGAGCGCAGCGAGTCCGATTACCCGGTTTTGTGACGCCGGGCATTCTGAAATAACGCAAAGAACACCGATCGGGCGCATGTTGAGGGTTCCGGACAATGCATCTAGCTGAATTGAACATTGGGCGGCTGATCGCCCCCACGGATGATCCCAAGGTTGCCGAGTTCATGGACAGCCTTGATCGGGTCAACGGAATTGGCAAGCGCAGCCCCGGTTTTGTCTGGATGATGGAAGGTTCGGGCGAGCCGGGAACGGGCAATACCGAGAACTGTCTTGATGAAGATCCACAGATGGTCGCGAATTTGACGGTCTGGGAGGATGTGGCAAGCCTTGAACACTTTGTCTGGAACACCTTGCACAGCCGGTTCTTCAAACGTCGGGCCAATTGGTTCGAAAAGATGGAGCAACGCCACTTCGTTATGTGGTGGGTGCCGGAGGGACATCGCCCAACATTGGACGAAGCGATGGAAAAGCTTGAACAGCTGCGCAGGAACGGCGATAGCGAGGATGCCTTTGGCTGGGACTGGCTTATGGCCAGAAAGGCCGATGCGACAGCAACGGCGCAGCCGTTGGATAGGTAAAAGGTTGGGTAACGATGACGTTTGTTAAACGAATCTGGGCAGGAGTCCTGAGCTTGATTGCGGCCCTGATTACCGCAGCCGCCGGATTTGTTCCCGGCTGGTATGCGCATTTAGCCATTTCTATCGGCATTGCGCCGACATGGGTCTACGCCTGCATCGTCGCGTTGGTGCTGGTCACATCGGCTGTGGTTTTGGCGTTTTTGTCCAAAGCTTGGCAGGGGATACCGCCGCTTCAGGGTTGAAAAAAAACGGACCGAGTCGCGCAATTTGCGCAACAGGCCTTCATCTGAGATGCGGGTCAGATGTGCTGCACGCTTGACCTTGGGCCTTTGAGGCAAGAGGATAGGCGTAATTTGATACCAAGCATTTTGGCTGTAGCGAGACGAGACCGATGAGACACGTTTTTTTGTTCGTGGCGACCCTGAGTGCCGTTTCACCTGCTTATGCCGAAATCGTGGAATCGAGCGCCTTTCGTGGCGAAGTCCAGCGCAAGGCACTGGCACCGATGAAGGACGGAACGGCAATGACCCAAGCCTTCGTGGCGGTCAGCACCAAAACTGGCACAGCTCCGACCGGTGCGCAGCAAGTTGCGGCAGGCCATTTTGCTGCCGCCGCAGGTTGCCGAGGCGGTACCGCGCTCTCAACAATCGTGGCAAAGACGCAATCCTTTGCTATCCAATTCGAAGTTCTATGCATGGGAGGTCAGTGATGATGACCCGATCGATCACAATAGTTGCGATGATCCTCGCGCTGGCAGGCTGCGAACGCCTTGGGCTGGTGAAGCGCGGCACGACAATCGAAAACAATGTCTATCGCGGCAGCGCCAAGGCTGAGAATCGCAAAGAGCGTGACTATTTCATCGCCACGGCAGGCCCTGTTTCCACGTCTTTGGACGGTGCAATTCAGGCTGCGGCGCATCAGGGCGTGCAGCATTGCATCAAATACTATGGAACCTCCGAGATCGAGTGGACGGTTGGACCAGACACCGATGCTGACGCGCTTGCGGTGGACAATGACAAGATCACCCTCATGGGGCGCTGCATCGATCAGTAATGCGGGATTTCCGCCTGTTTTCAGACTCTTGGCCCCTTGTTATTGCATAGCAAGGGGCCTTGCTGCATCTAAAGCTCAATGAAAATTGGTGAAAAGGGGCCAACTATGCGCCTTGTTAATACTGTTCTTGCTGCCGCGGCTCTGAGTCTTGCTTTGGCAGCGCCGGCATCAGCCAAACCACCGCTTAGCCAGGTGTCCGAGATCGACGATGGTTTGATGGCTGTGGCGATCGCTGACGAAATCCGCAAACGGTGCGATGACATCCGCGCGCGAATGATCAAGGCGTTGTCGGTTGTGAACGCGTTGGAATCACGGGCCAAGGACATGGGCTATTCCGACGATGAGATCGAAGACTACGTGACATCCAAATCGGAAAAGAAGCGGATGCGCAAAAAAGCGACTGCATATCTGGCCAGTCAGGGCGTAACCGCCTCTGATACCGCGCAGCTTTGCAGCTTTGGCAAAAAGCAAATGGCCAAAGCAACCTCGATTGGTATTTTGCTGCGCTGAGGTCGTCCATTTTGATGGAAAGTTGCGCCGCCTGTAACGATAGTTTCAGGCGGCGTTCCTGTTTTTGGTCAAGGGACATGACCGAAGTGCTTTAAATTCAAGTCACATTCATTGAGATGCATGTAAATCACTGCTTCCGCGTCGATTTTTCCCCATTATTCGGGCGTTATGATCTGGCATCGCGACGCCAGCCGCGCTAGAACGCGCGCGACCGCGGCCCTTTCGCGAGGCCGTGCGAGCTATGGGAAACGAAGGGCTCGGGCATGTCCGATACACGCAAGATCATCATCGACGGCAATGAGCTGGAGGTGGACGGCGCTATGACGCTGATCCAGGCCTGCGAAGAGGCGGGGATCGAAGTCCCGCGTTTTTGCTACCACGAACGGCTTTCAATTGCTGGCAACTGCCGCATGTGCCTTGTGGAAGTGGTGGGCGGTCCGCCCAAACCAGCGGCCTCTTGTGCGATGCAGGTGCGCGATTTGCGTCCTGGCCCGGAAGGCCAGCCGCCAGTCGTCAAGACAAACAGCCCCATGGTCAAGAAAGCCCGCGAGGGCGTCATGGAATTCCTGTTGATCAACCACCCGCTGGATTGCCCGATCTGCGATCAGGGCGGCGAGTGTGACCTGCAGGATCAGGCCATGGCCTATGGCGTTGACTTCAGCCGTTTCCGCGAGCCGAAGCGCGCAGTAACCGATCTGGATCTTGGCCCACTGGTCGAGACGCACATGACGCGCTGTATTTCTTGCACCCGCTGCGTTCGTTTCACAACTGAAGTGGCGGGCATCACGCAGATGGGTCAGACCGGTCGCGGTGAAGATGCGGAGATCACATCTTATCTGGGCGAGACACTGAACTCGAACATGCAGGGCAATATCATTGACCTGTGCCCGGTTGGCGCTCTGGTTTCCAAGCCTTATGCCTTTACCGCACGCCCATGGGAGCTGACCAAGACAGAATCCATCGACGTGATGGACGCTCTTGGCTCCAACATTCGTGTGGACACCAAGGGCCGAGAAGTGATGCGGTTCCTGCCACGCAACCACGATGGCGTGAACGAAGAGTGGATTTCCGACAAAACACGGTTTGTCTGGGACGGGCTGCGCCGTCAGCGACTCGATCGCCCTTATGTGCGTGAAAACGGCAAACTGCGAGCCGCAAGCTGGCCCGAAGCGTTGGGCAAGGCCGCCGATGCAATCAAAGGCGCGTCCAAGCTGGGCGGTCTGGTTGGTGATCTGGCCCCGGTCGAGGCGGCTTTTGCGCTCAAGCAATTGGTCGAAGGGCAGGGCGGCATTGTTGAATGCCGAACCGACGGTGCAAAACTGCCTGCGGGTAACCGTTCCGGCTATGTGGGGAATGCCTGCATCGAGGATATCGACACTTCTAAGAATATTCTGATTGTCGGGGCCAATCTTCGCGACGAAGCACCGGTGCTGAATGCCCGTGTCCGCAAGGCTTGGGCCGCTGGTGCCAATGTCGGCCTGATCGGGCCGAAGGTCGATCTGACCTTTGATTATCTGCACATGGGTACTGACCGTGCTGCGCTGTCAAAAGCTATGGAGAACGCGGCCTCGGTCACCGAAGGCAACCCGCTGATCATTCTGGGGCAGGGTGCGCTGACAGAGGCCGATGGCGCTGCTGTGTTGGGGCAGGTCATGGCAATGTGCGAAGCTTCGGGCTCCAAGCTTCTTGTACTGCACACCGCCGCTGCCCGCGTGGGCGCGATGGATGTTGGCGCCGTGAACGATGGCGGCATGGATGCTGTTCAGGATGCAGATGTGATCTACAACCTTGGCGCTGATGAGGTCGAGATCGGTGAGGGTGCCTTTGTGATTTATCAGGGCAGCCACGGGGATCGCGGCGCGCATCGTGCTGACGTGATCTTGCCGGGCGCTGCCTATACCGAAGAAACCGGACTTTTCGTAAACACCGAAGGGCGGCCGCAATTGGCAATCCGCGCGGGCTTTGCCCCCGGCGAGGCCAAGGAAAACTGGGCCATTCTGCGGGCATTGTCGGCTGAGGTCGGGGCGCAGCAGCCTTGGGACAGCATCGCGCAGTTGCGTCAGGCTCTGGTGGCAGAGGTACCGCATCTGGCCAAGATCGATGAGGTGCCGGAAAACGCTTGGCAGGCGGAAGCCGCAGGCAAGCTTGGCAAGGCTGATTTCCGCTACGCGATCAAGGATTTCTATCTGTCCAATCCGATTGCACGGGCATCCGAATTGATGGCCGAGTTGTCACGGGGCGCCAAGGCGCGCGCCGCTGATCAGATCGCGGCCGAGTAATCCGGGTGACGGGACGCTTGTTCATAACCGGTCTGGCGCTGGCAATGGCCAGTGCCGTTGCGGCCTGCACGCCCGAACCGGGCGCGCAGGATGAACGCCCCTTTGTGCCGGTGTATGAAGGCATCAACACCCGTTTGCTGGACGGTGATCTGGTGCAATTCGAAGTGGAAATGCGCGGTGCGCGTGGCAATGAAGACGTCGCGAATTATGCAGAATGCGCAGCCGCGCAATACGCATTGATCCGCGGTTACGGTTTCGCGCGGCATTTGCGCACAAATGTATACGAAGAGGGTGGCCTCTGGCGTGGAGATGCGGTTTACACCATCTCGGCGGCGCTGCCCCGTGGGCTCAAGACCATAGACGCCGAAGTGGTCGCGCTGGCCTGCGCTGAGAACGGAATACCGATGGTATGAGGACCTGATGGCAGAGTTTCTAAGCACCCCCCTGGGCATCCTGGTGATCGTAGCGGCGCAATGCCTTGCGGTACTGGGTTTCGTCATGGTCAGCCTGCTGTTCCTTGTGTACGGCGACCGCAAAATCTGGGCTGCGGTTCAGATGCGGCGCGGCCCGAACGTTGTGGGGGTCTACGGCCTGCTGCAAACGGTGGCCGACGCGTTGAAATACGTGGTCAAAGAAGTGGTGATCCCGGCCGGCGCTGACCGAACCGTTTTCATGCTGGCGCCGATGGCGTCCTTTGTGCTGGCGGTTCTGGCCTGGGCGGTGATCCCGTTCAACGACACATGGGTGGTGTCGGACATCAACGTGGCGATCCTCTATGTCTTTGCGGTCTCGTCGCTGGAAGTTTACGGCGTGATCATGGGGGGATGGGCGTCAAACTCCAAATATCCGTTCCTCGGCTCGCTCCGTTCGGCGGCGCAGATGATTTCCTACGAGGTCTCGATCGGCCTGATCATCATCGGCGTGATCATTTCGACGGGTTCGATGAACTTCGGCGCCATCGTCAACGCACAGGACGGCGCTTACGGCTTCTTCAGCTGGTACTGGCTGCCGCACTTCCCGATGGTTTTCCTTTTCTTTATCAGCGCCTTGGCTGAGACAAACCGCCCGCCGTTCGATCTGCCCGAAGCGGAATCGGAACTGGTGGCGGGCTATCAGGTGGAATACTCTTCGACACCGTTCCTGCTGTTCATGGCCGGTGAATACATCGCCATCTTCCTGATGTGCGCCCTGACCACGCTGCTGTTCTTTGGCGGTTGGCTGTCGCCGATCCCATTCCTGCCGGACAGCCCGCTGTGGATGGTGGCCAAGATGGCGTTCTTCTTCTTCATCTTCGCGATGGTGAAGGCGATCACACCCCGCTACCGCTATGACCAGCTGATGCGGCTGGGTTGGAAAGTCTTCCTGCCCTTCAGCCTTGTTTGGGTAGTCTTCGTAGCCTTCGCGGCCAAATTCGACTGGTTCTTCGGCGCTTACGCGCGCTGGACTGTGGGAGGGTAAGAAAGATGGCAAATATCGATTACGGACGCGCGGCCAAGTACTTTCTGCTGGCGGATTTCGTCAAAGGCTTTCAGTTGGGGCTGAAATACTTCTTCGCCCCCAAGGCCACGGTAAACTACCCGCACGAAAAGGGGCCTCTGAGCCCGCGTTTCCGGGGTGAACACGCGCTGCGCCGCTATCCCAACGGCGAAGAGCGCTGCATTGCCTGCAAGCTTTGCGAAGCGATCTGCCCGGCGCAGGCGATCACGATTGATGCCGAACCCCGTGATGATGGCTCTCGCCGGACCACGCGATATGACATCGACATGACAAAATGCATCTACTGCGGTTTCTGTCAGGAAGCCTGCCCGGTGGATGCCATCGTAGAAGGCCCGAATTTCGAGTTTTCGGCCGAGACCCGCGAAGAGCTGTACTACGACAAGCAAAAGCTGCTGGACAATGGCGACCGTTGGGAAGCCGAAATCGCCCGCAACCTCGAACTGGATGCGCCGTACCGATGACCAGCAAGACCCCCTTTGAGCTGATGATGGAGCAGGCGCAGGAGATGGCGAAAGCCTTCAATCCTGCCATGACTTCGTTTGATCCCAAGGGGTTCGAAGCGCTGTGGCCCACGATGCCCAAAGACGCCATGGAAATGTGGTTTGGCAAAGGGGTGTCCAAGGACGGACTTGATGCCAAGACCCGCCTGTTGCTGACGCTGGCCGGGCTGACGATGCAGGGGGCACAGGCCGAAGCGCCCGTGCGTATGACAGTGCGTCACGCCCTTGAGGCTGGCGCCACCAAAGAAGAGATCGCCGAGACCATCGCCCAGATGTCGATGTTCGCCGGCATTCCCGCCATGACTCGCGCGATGGAAATCGCCCGCGACGTCATGGATGAGACAAAGGATGATGAGACATGATCGCATTCGCCTTCTATTTGTTTGCGCTTGGCGCCATTGCAGGCGGGCTGTTCACAGTCGTCAGCCGCAACCCGGTGCATTCGGTGCTCTGGCTGATCCTGGCCTTCCTGTCTTCGGCGGGCTTGTTCGTTTTGCTTGGGGCGGAATTTGTCGCGATGCTGCTGATCATCGTTTACGTCGGCGCGGTCGCGGTGCTGTTCCTATTCGTGGTGATGATGCTGGATGTCGACTTTGCCGAGCTGAAGGCGGAGATGGCGAAATACATGCCCTTGGCCCTGCTGATCGGCCTCGTGAT
>JAHDIS010000017.1 GCA_020630695.1 Paracoccaceae bacterium
AGGCGCTGGGGGTCAGCAACTGGACGATCATGTTCCGCCACATGCTGCCCAATGCCATGGTGGCGACGCTGACCATGCTGCCGTTTATCGTTACGGGTACGATCAGCACGCTGGCCGGGCTGGACTTCCTCGGCTTTGGTTTGCCGTCTTCCGCCCCGTCGCTGGGTGAGCTGACGCTTCAGGCCAAACAAAACCTTCAGGCCCCCTGGCTTGGCTTCACCGCTTTCTTTGTCTTTGCGATCATGCTGTCGCTGCTGGTGTTCATCTTCGAAGGCGTCCGCGACGCCTTTGACCCAAGAAAGACGTTCTCGTGACCAGCCCATCCATTCTCTCAGTCCGAGATCTCAAGGTGTCATTCTCTCAGGACGGCATCAGCACGATGGCAGTCAAGGGCGTGTCTTTCGACATTCAGCGCGGTGAAACCGTCGCGCTGGTGGGCGAGTCCGGCTCGGGTAAGTCTGTGACTGCGCTATCCACAGTTTCGCTTCTGGGCGATGCCGCGACGGTCGAAGGGTCGGTGACATACGAAGGTCAGCAGATGATCGGCGCCGATGACGCCTTGTTGCGCAAAGTTCGTGGCAACGACATCAGCTTTATTTTCCAAGAGCCGATGACCTCGCTCAACCCTCTGCACACCTTGGAAAAGCAGCTTGCCGAAAGCATTCTACTGCACCAGGGGCTGACTGGTGACGCGGCCCGCACCAAGATCATCGAATTGCTGAACAAGGTCGGCATCCGCGATCCCGAGCAACGCCTCACCTCATATCCGCACCAGCTTTCTGGCGGTCAGAGACAGCGTGTGATGATCGCCATGGCGCTTGCCAATGGCCCCGAACTGCTAATCGCAGACGAGCCGACCACGGCGCTGGACGTGACCATTCAGGCGCAGATTCTGGAACTGCTGGCCGAATTGAAACGGTCCGAAGAAATGAGCCTGCTGTTCATCACCCACGACCTTGGTATCGTGCGCAAGATCGCCGACCGGGTCTGCGTCATGAAATCAGGAGAGATTATCGAAACCGGCCCCACCGCCGAGATTTTCGAGAACCCGCAACATCCCTACACGCAAATGCTGCTCTCTGCGGAAAGCACGGGATTGCCCGATCCCGTCGCACCGAACGCCGAGGAGATTGCCAGCACCGAGAACCTGAAGATCTGGTTTCCGATCCAGCGCGGCCTACTCAAACGGACGGTCGGCTATGTCAAAGCGGTGAATGATGCATCCATCGCCGTGCGCGCGGGCGAGACCGTGGGCATCGTTGGCGAAAGCGGGTCCGGCAAAACAACACTGGCGCTGGCCATCATGCGTCTGATCAGCTCCGAAGGCGGCATTACCTATCGCGGGCAGGACGTGCGGGCGTGGTCCACGCGCGAACTGCGACGCCTGCGCAGCGAAATGCAGATTGTCTTTCAGGACCCCTATGGCTCGCTCAGTCCTCGGATGACCTGCGAACAGATCATCGCCGAAGGACTGTCTGTGCACGGCTCACCCGACGGTCGCTCACCCCGCGAAGCCGTGATCGAGGTGATGCAGGAGGTCGGTCTGGATCCGGCGACGATGCATCGATACCCCCATGAATTTTCGGGTGGCCAAAGACAGCGTATCGCGATTGCCCGCGCAATGGTGCTGCGCCCAAGACTGGTCGTATTGGATGAGCCAACCTCGGCCCTCGACATGACCGTGCAGGTTCAAATCGTGAACCTGCTGCGCGAACTTCAGCGCAAATACGATCTGGCCTACCTGTTCATCAGCCACGATCTCAAGGTCGTCCGCGCTATGTCCCACAAGGTGATCGTCATGAAGCAAGGCGATGTCGTGGAATACGGCGAAGCGCAACAAATCTTTGACGCGCCTCAAACCGAATATACCCGAACGCTTCTGTCGGCGGCCTTCGATCTGGTCTGACACGCTACGCTGCGGGACGGCGGGTGGGGCGATGCCCAAAGGGCGAGCGTCATCCGCCGACGCCCTCGGCCCGTTCCTCAAATCGCGCTCGAGTGGCCCGCCTTGCTCAGATCATAGGCATCGAAACTGCGGGCAATCATACGCGTCAAAGCCCGCGCCTGCGTCGGTATGAACAACCCGTCTTCCGTGATTGTCAGCATGCCTTCGAACTGCGCGTTGACCGTTTCGAACAATGTGAACAGGGCTTTGCGGGAAATCGCAAAACCCTCGGTGATCTCCTGCGCATCAATGCGGAAGTCACACATGATTGCCTCGATCATGCGCGCACGCATCTGATCTTCGCCCTTGAATCGGTGTCCGCGACTGGTCGAGAACCGACCATCCCGAATGGCCCCCGCATAGACCGAGGTGGCCGGAGCATTCTGTGCATAGCCTTGCGGAAACTTCGAAATGGACGAGGCCCCGAGCCCAATCAACGCCGTTGCCGTATCATCGGTGTAGCCTTGGAAATTGCGGCGCAATCCCCCTGTTTTTCGCGCGATCGCCAATCCATCATCAGGACGGGCAAAATGGTCGATGCCGATTTCCTCATAGCCATCCCACAAAAACAGCCGCCGAGCGGTATCGAACAACGCCAGCCGTTCTTCCGGTGTCGGCAAAACATCCGACGGGATCAGCTGCTGTCGTTTCGCCATCCAAGGCACATGGGCATAGCCATAAAGCGCCACCCGATCGGGCCCAAAGCTCAGCAATTTCTGAACCGTATCGGTGATGCGGGCGCGGGTCTGAAACGGCAGTCCAAACAGGATGTCGGCGTTCAGACTTTGGACGCCGCGGTCACGGATCATCTCAACAGCCTGCCGCGTGACATCAAACCCTTGAGGGCGTCCGATGGTCTCCTGAATTTCGGGATCAAAGTCCTGAACGCCAATGGACGCGCGATTCATGCCACCCGCCGCCAGCACATCCAGACGCTCGGCATCTATTTCATTCGGATCGATCTCGACCGAAAACTCCGCGCCATCCTTAAAGGGGGCCGTGTCGTGAACCGCATCGATCAGCCCGCGCATCATGTCGGGCGTCAACAGCGTCGGTGTTCCGCCGCCCCAATGCAGCCGCGACAGCCGCGTGCCTTGCGGCAGGCGCGCCTTCAACATGGCCAGTTCGGTTTTGAGCACCGCGACATAGGCTTCAACCGGCGCGGCGGTGGCCGTCCCCTGCGTCCGGCACGCACAGAACCAGCACAGCCTGCGACAAAAGGGAATATGCAGATAGAGCGACACTTCTCCATTTTGTGGAAGCGCCTCAATCCAGTCCGTGAATTCACTCGGTCCAACGCTCCCGTCAAATTGCGGAGCCGTGGGATAAGAGGTGTAGCGCGGCACTTTGGCATCGAAAAGACCGAGGCGCGCGAGTTGTGTTCTTTCACTCATGCCAATACACTTAGTCTGTGAGGAGAAAGCCAACCTTGACCCAGATCAACAAGGAAGATCCGAATGCCAGTCGATAGAGGGCTTGCCGTTTCTCAGGAATGTGCAGATTGCCCGATCAGACACCGCGCCGTCTGTGCCAGATGCGAAAATGATGAGCTCCAGCAACTGGAGGACATCAAGTATTACCGCAAATTCGAAGCAGGCCAGAACGTGATCTGGTCCGGCGATCGCATGGATTTCGTCGGCTCTGTTGTCTCCGGAATTGCCACGCTGACGCAAACGATGGAAGATGGGCGCACCCAGATGGTGGGTCTTCTGCTGCCTTCAGACTTTGTGGGGCGGCCGGGCCGGGACACTGCGCCTTATGATGTTGTGGCGACCACTGATCTGGTGATGTGCTGTTTTCGCAAGAAGCCGTTTGAATCCCTGATGGTGAGCACACCAAACATTGCCCAGCGATTGTTGCAGATGACGCTGGACGAATTGGATGCGGCACGTGAATGGATGCTGGTTCTGGGTCGCAAGACCGCGCGCGAGAAAATCGCATCGCTTCTGTCGATTTTTGCCCGTCGCGATGCCTCGATCAACATGAGCATGGCAACAGGGCGGATCGTCTTTGATCTGCCCCTCACCCGCGAGGCTATGGCCGATTATCTGGGCCTGACGCTGGAAACGGTCAGCCGCCAGATTTCCGCGCTCAAACGCGATGGCGTCATTGAGCTTGAGGGCAAGCGCCACGTGACCGTGCCTGACATGGACCTGCTTCTCGAAGAAGCCGGAGACGACAGCGACGGCGGAATGCTTGTCTGAACCGATCCGGGATGGACGCAATTGCATGACCGAGCCTTTGGAATTTGTCACACTTGATGTGTTCACGGATCAGCCGTTTCTGGGCAATCCACTGGCCGTGGTGCTGGGTGCAGACACTCTGAGCACCGCGCAAATGCAAACCATCGCGCGCGAATTCAACTTGTCTGAAACGATTTTCGTCATGGCCCCGCAAGATGCCGGCCATACCGCACGGGTCAGGATTTTCTTCCCAACCGCTGAAATCCCTTTTGCCGGCCACCCAACCATCGGATGCGCAATCCACCTTGCCAGCGCGGCAAATCCCGAGGGCGATTTCGAGGCGCTGATCATGCTCGAGGAAGAGGCCGGGCTCGTCCCTGTGAACGTGGCGCGGACAGGTCGCGACATACACGCAGAATTCAAAGCGCCCGTGCTGCCGCATGCACCTGACCTTGGCCAGACACCCGACAACGATCGCATCGCAGCGGCGCTGGGTCTTTCAGCCGAAGCGATTGGCATGCCCGAGCACCGACCCGCTGTCTGGCAAGGTGGCCCAGCGTTCCTTTTTGTGCCACTGCGCGACAGCGACGCCCTCGAACAGGCGAAGCCCCATGAACCGGCCTGGTCGGAAATCATGGGCACAGCCGCCGTGGACAGCGCATACCTTTACACAGATTGCCAGCACACAAGCGTTGCGGACTACGAGGCACGTATGTTCTCGCCCACCGCAGGTATTCCAGAGGATCCGGCCACAGGTTCGGCCTCTGCGCTGTTGGCCGCGCAGCTGCTGGACAGCGGGGTTCTTAAGGATGGGACGCAGAAACTGCGGCTGCGCCAGGGTCTGCAAATGGGCCGGGCCTCACACATCACATTGACCGCCAGTTGCGCACAAGGCGCTTTGACCGACATTCGTATAGCGGGCAGCGCCGTCGCAATTGCCCGGGGCCAGATCACTGTTCCTCAGCAAAGCCGCGACTGACCGCCGGTATAGGATTGCGGGACGGCGGGCGGGGCGATGCGGGCTTGCCCGCGAGCGGCGACCACCGTCCCGTAATGTCTAATGGGACATCAAGACCGGGATTTCGGCCCTTTCGAGCATGTTCCGGGTTGCCCCACCCAAGATCGCTTCGCGAAACCGCGAATGGCCATAGGCGCCCATGACAACCAGATCCGCGTTTACATCCCCAGCATGACGCATCAGCACATCTGACACCCGTGGCAGGGTCTTGGACAACACGTCAATCTCGGCCCGCACGCCGTGCCGCGCCAGATATTGCGCCAGCAACCCCCCGGGATCAGACCGGTTGGGTCCATGTGTGGGCGGGTCAATAACGGCCAGATGAACCATCTCAGCTTCGACCAGCAACGGCATGGCTGCGCGCACGGCACTGAGAGCCTCGGCGCTTTCGTTCCATCCGATTACAATCCGTTTTGGTTTGGCGGTCGCTGGACGGTTGTCTGCCAGGATCATCACCGGTGCACGCCCTTCGAACAAGGCGCCCTCGACAATCGGCTCCAGTTCCAGACCGCGCTCCGCCCCATAAGGTTTCGGCAGAACGACCAGATCGGAAAACCGCGCATGCAATGCCACATGGCGACCAATATCAGCCAGTTGTGCAACGCCACTTTCAGCGGACCACCGACACTCTGACTTTCCCAGCAGTGCTCGAACCTGCGCTTCCAGCGCCTGCCCTTCTGCCTGCGCGCGATTCAACGTTTCCTGAAGCACCATCGCGTTCGCACCCGCATAGTAATAGCCGGTTTGGGTACGATCCACGCCCAGACACATAACATCCAGATGGGCATCGTATCCCCGGGCCAGATCTGCCGCCTGCTGAACAACAGACTCGGCCAACGCTTGATCGGTAACAACACTCAACACGGTTTTATAGCTCATGTCAGAGGCTCCCTTTGTCTCTCTGGTCTCAGGCTAAGCGCGGCGCCCGGCGCCTTCCTTGATGCCCGTCAAGCCAAGTCCCCAAATCCATTGATGCAGATCAAGGTCAGCTTTGTTCGGGCCGGGCAATAAGGGGCCAGTCTAAAACCGCCCGCGCGCCAAAAGATTCGTGTGGGAACGACGAAGGGACGAAAAATGTTGAATTATATCAAGCTCATCGTGCTCGGCTTGATTGTGATCTTTTCGATGCTTGCAATCAATTTCGCGCGCGATCTGGCTTACATGATCCATGCGATCATCGTGCTGGCCGTATCGGCTGGCATGTTCCTGTGGGTCCTGCGCCAAACAGACGAACCGGTCAGACCGGTCCCGCAAAACGAATATATGGACGACGTCGTGCGCTACGGTGTCATCGCCACGGCCTTCTGGGGTGTTGTCGGCTTTCTGGTCGGTACGTTCATCGCCTTTCAGCTGGCTTTCCCCGCGCTGAATTTCGATTGGGCCCAAGGGTATATGAACTTTGGACGCCTGCGTCCGCTGCACACCTCTGCGGTCATCTTTGCCTTTGGGGGCAACGCACTGATCGCCACGTCCTTTTATGTGGTGCAGCGCACCTCTGCAGCGCGCCTTTGGGGCGGCAACGCCGCGTGGTTTGTGTTCTGGGGCTATCAGTTGGTGATCGTTCTGGCGGCCACTGGCTATCTGCTCGGGTCGACACACGCCAAGGAATACGCTGAACCCGAATGGTACGTTGACCTGTGGCTGACCATCGTCTGGCTGGTCTATCTGGCGGTTTTCGTCGGCACCATCGTCAAGCGCAAGGAACCCCACATTTACGTGGCAAACTGGTTCTTTCTCAGCTTCATCATCACCGTGGCGATGCTGCATGTGTTCAACAACCTTGCCATCCCGGTGTCGATCTGGGGCTCCAAGTCTGTTCAGGTCTTCAGCGGAGTTCAGGACGCCATGGTCCAGTGGTGGTATGGCCACAACGCGGTGGGCTTTTTCCTGACCGCCGGGTTCCTCGGGATGATGTACTACTTCATTCCAAAACAGGCCGAACGTCCGGTTTTCAGCTACAAACTGTCGATCATTCACTTCTGGGCGCTGATCTTCATCTACATCTGGGCCGGCCCGCACCATCTGCACTACACCGCCTTGCCTGACTGGGCTTCGACCCTTGGCATGGTGTTCTCGGTGGTGCTCTGGATGCCAAGCTGGGGCGGCATGATCAACGGTCTGATGACGCTTTCGGGCGCTTGGGACAAACTGCGCACCGATCCCGTGATCCGAATGATGGTGATCTCGGTCGGCTTCTACGGCATGTCCACCTTCGAAGGTCCGATGATGTCGATCCGCGCGGTCAACTCGCTGAGCCACTATACTGACTGGACCATCGGTCACGTTCATTCCGGCGCGCTTGGCTGGAACGGCATGATCACATTTGGCGCGCTCTACTATCTGGTGCCCAAACTGTGGAACCGTGAACGGCTGTACTCGCTCAGCCTTGTCAGCTGGCACTTCTGGCTCGCCACCATCGGTATCGTCTTCTACGCCGCCTCCATGTGGGTGACCGGTATCATGGAAGGCCTGATGTGGCGTGAAGTGGATGCCAACGGCTTCCTGGTGAACAGTTTTGCCGACACCGTCGCCGCCAAGTTCCCGATGTATGTGGTGCGCGGTCTGGGTGGGGTCATGTTCCTCGCTGGTGCCATCATCATGTGCTACAATCTGTGGATGACTGCGCGTCGTGCCCCTGCCGTTCAGGCAGACACTGCCGCAGCCCATGCCACACCGGCCGAATAAGGAGGACCGGACAATGGCAATTCTCGACAAGCACAAGCTTCTGGAAAAAAACGTAACGCTGCTGGCCGTATTTGCGTTCCTCGCAGTAACCGTCGGCGGGATCGTCCAGATCGTCCCTCTGTTCTATCTCGACAACACCATTGAGGATGTAGAGGGCATGCGCCCCTACACCCCACTGGAGATGGCAGGGCGGGAAATCTATCTGCGTGAAGGCTGCTACGTCTGCCACAGCCAGATGATCCGCCCCATGCGTGACGAAGTGGAACGCTATGGGCACTACTCGCTGGCTGCGGAATCCAAATACGATCACCCGTTCCAGTGGGGCTCCAAGCGGACAGGGCCAGATCTGGCCCGTGTTGGCGGCCGCTATTCCGACGAATGGCATGTGGATCACCTGCGTGACCCACAAGCCGTTGTCCCGGAATCGGTGATGCCCAAGTACGGCTATCTCGAAGCAAAGCTGATCGATGGCAAATACATCGGGGATCTCATGGCGACCAACGCACTGGTCGGTGTGCCCTACACGTCCGATATGATCGAGCAGGCCAAGGCAGACTTTGCCGCGCAGGCCGATCCGGATGCCGACTATGACGGGTTGCTCGAACGGTATGGCGACAAGGTGAACATCCGCAACTTCGATGGCGCACCGGGTGTGTCCGAAGCCGACGCGCTGATCGCCTATCTGCAAATGCTGGGCACCTTGGTGGATTTCTCCACCTTCACGCCTGACGCAAGCCGCTAAAGGAGGACAAGCAATGGAAGAATACACATTCCTTCGACAGCTCGCGGACAGTTGGGCCCTGCTGGCAATGTTCGCTTTCTTCATGGGGATCGTGATCTGGGCGCTGCGCCCCGGATCAAACGAGATCCACCGCGAAACCGCCGATATTCCGTTTCGCTACGAAGACAAACCCGCCGCAAATGAGGAGGCCGGGAGATGAGTGCCAAAAAAGACGACGATCTCGATTTCGAAACCACAGGTCATCAGTGGGACGGGATCAAGGAGTACAACAAGCCCCTTCCCCGATGGTGGCTGTATACCTTCTACCTCTGCATCGTTTGGGGCATTGGCTACACGATTGCCTATCCGGCGTGGCCCGGTATTTCAGGTGCATCGCCTGGTGTGCTCGGATACTCGACCCGTAGCGAAGTTGCTCAGGACATCGCCGCAGTCGATCAGGCCAACGCGGCCATCAACACCGAACTTGCTTCGGCCGAACTGACCGCGATCGCCGCCAACCCCGAGCTCTTGGGCTATGCCAAGAATGCAGGCGCCGCGGTATTCCGCACATGGTGTGCGCAATGCCACGGGTCAGGCGCTGCCGGTGCCAAGGGGTATCCCAACCTGTTGGATGACGACTGGCTGTGGGGCGGAACAATCGAGGACATTCATGCCACGATCGCCCACGGTATCCGCAACGAAAATGATCCCGATGCGCGCTATTCGGAAATGCCGGCCTTTGGCGCTGACGAGTTGCTGACCGAAGAAGAAATTACTCAGGTCGTCAACCACGTCATGTCCTTGTCCGGGGAACCGCAGGATGCCAGCTTGGCAGCCGCCGGGGCCGAGGTTTTTGAATACAACTGTGCCTCTTGCCACGGAGAAGACGGCACCGGTGACATCTACCAAGGCGCGCCGAACCTGGCAGACGCGATCTGGCTCTATGGTGGCAGCTATGATGCGCTGATGGAAACGGTCAGCTATTCGCGCTACGGCGTGATGCCATCCTGGCAGGATCGATTGTCCGAAGCCGAAGTTCGCGCTGTAGCCACATATGTGCACGGGCTGGGCGGCGGCGAAGCAAGCCAATAAAACACCCCCGACGTGTTGAAGAAGGGCCGGTTTATCCGGCCCTTTTTGCTGCAGAGATGTCGTTTGACCCATAGCAATAGCGAAAGCCCGCATTGACAATTTCAAGGTGACAGGCAACTTACTGTCAGACAAGCTTACAAAAATGGAAGCAAGGCATGACGATCCGATTGTTGCGGACGCTGGTCGCAGTCGCAGACGCCAAAACATTCAGCGCCGCCGCACAGATTGTGCATGTGACCCACGCGGCAGTCAGCCAACAGATGCAAACGCTCGAGGCGGATTTGGGAGTCGCGTTGTTCGATCGCGGCAGCCGCACACCGGAACTGACACCGATAGGACGCCTGATCGTCGACAAGGCCCGCACGCTAATCGCGGACTATGACAACCTCGTACCATCGGTGTTGGGCGATGGGGGTTTGACAGGCGTTGTTACCCTGGGCGTTCTGCGCACCACCCTGACAGGCCTGACGCCCAAGGCGGTTGCAGCGCTCAAGGCAAAGTACCCACAAATCGGACTGCACCTGCGGCCCGGGCTGACCGTTTCATTGCTCGCCGATATTGAGCGCGGCAATCTGGATGCAGCCATTGTCAGCAAGCCGCACCTGATGCCTGTCGGGCTGGTTTTTCGCGAAATCACCCATGAGCCGATGCAACTGATCACAGCGCTGGAAGAGCCGGATAACGATCCCGTTGAATTGCTGAGCACACGCCCGTTCATTCGCTTCAACCGCAGCGAAGTTGTCGGTGGATTGATTGACGAATGGATCTTGTCCAAGCGGCTGCGCGTTGACGAGACAATGGAACTGGACAGCCTCGAAGCCATCTCGAGCATGGTGCGGGCCAACCTTGGCGTATCGATTGTGCCTAGACTGGCTGTACCGCCCCAAGCCGGTGCCGAAGTCAGGGCCATCGGGCTGGGCCCCGATGCACCGGTCCGGACTTTGGGATTGGTACACCGCGAAGATCAGGTAAAGACCCGCGCTCTGGACGAACTTTTCGCCGCCATCATGGGCGTTCTCGATCCCGTCTGAAACCGGTGCATCGTGATTGCCTAGGTCTCGAAAACAGGCGCGGCCATGCCCTGCATCTGAACATTCACGCAGGCCGGCAGGCCGCTATTCACGGCTGCGTGCAAGGCCGCTGCCAACTGGTTCCGTTCGGTCACATGAACGCCAAATCCACCCAACCCGACTACGGCAAGATCATACCGGGCCGCCCCCAGATCGCAGCCGATCAGCCGGTCTGGCCCAAATGATCGCATCTGGATCAAATGCTCGGCGTTCCAGCGCTGATCATTTCCCACAACCGCAATGAAAGGCAGCTTTTCGCGAACGGCCGTTTCAAATTCGGCCAGATGGAAGCCGACGGTTCCGTCACCCATCATGGCTATGACCGTTGCTTCTGGATCTGCGGCCTTGGCGCCCATGGCATAGCCAACGCCCCCGCCAATCATCCCGGACACACCATTGATGACCCGCCGCGCTGCCTTTGTGCCCGATTGCGCCCATTGGCCAAATTCGCCCCCATCGCAAATGAGGATAGGCTGCGATGCGGCCCTGAGAACCGCTTGCACCGCGTTGCAAATATCGATCGGCAAAATCCCCGGCGCCGATCCGCGCGGCGCGCGCTCTGCGGTCAGATCGCTGACGGTCTTGATCCAACCCTCTCGATTGGGTTGAGGCGTGGCAGCCTGCACCAGCCGCTGTGCGACACTGTGAGCATCCCCCAACACTGCGCCGCCCAGTCGGGACTTTAGGTTGGTCTGCGCTCTTTCCAGATCCGCCTGATCCCCCAACACCAGATCCCAGAACGCAGCGGCTGGCCATGCCTCGACCGCGCCAAACGACAGCGTGAAATCCACGCATTTCCCGATGCAGACAACGTGATCCGCTTGCTGTGCGACCTGCTTCAACCGGCCAAGCGCCGGGTCATTCAAACCGCGCGGACTCTCCATCGCTATGACGGGTGCTTGAAGCCGGTCCTGTAGTGCGTGGCGCAATCCCGGCGCCCGTGTTTCTGTCAGGCTGGGCCCCAACAAAACCAATGGCCGCGCGGCAGCGGACAACCGCGAAAGATCGGGCATCGGAACGTCCTGTGCCGCACCATCGCACATCGAAACAACAACCGCGGTTTCGTTCACCAACACATCGGCGGGTAGCGCCAGATGTACAGGTCCGGGGCGTCCTGAATGTGCCAATTGCATCGCGTCGGCAACAGCCAGAGACAGATTATCGGATCGCAATACCCGACGCGATTGTTTGGTTTGCCCGGCACTCATGCCGGTCTGGTCCATCTCCTGAAACGCGCCACATCCGTCGCGATCAACCGGACTGTCTCCGCTCAGCAGCAAGACCGGCGTGTCCGACGCGCGCGCGGCGATCAAGGCACCCACAGCATTCCCAAGCCCGCCGCCTGCGGTCACAAGCGCAACGCCAGTCCGACCCGTCAATTGGGCATAGCTTTCCGCCATATAGACAGCCGCTGCTTCGTGCCGGGTGTGGACCAGCCGAATGCCCGCATCAATGCAGGCGTCAAAAATTGGCATGATCTGATTGCCGCTCAGCGCAAAGATGACATCACACCCACCATCACGCAGCGCGCGCACCAGCGCATCGGCACCCCTCATGCCGATCCGACGAAAACGCCGACCTCATGCACCATGTTGTTGCCAAAACCCGACGCATCCCATGGCGGCTGCAGCGGTTGTACATGCCCCGCTGCGTCCGTGGCCCGGCACTGCAAAACGTGCTCGCCCGGCGAGGCCTGCCAATCCACGTGCCATCCCGTCCACGCATATCGTCCCACCGGGGCGATCAATTCGGCATCCTGCCATTGACCGTCCACGCCAAATTCGACACGCACAATCGGAACGCCGCCACCGGACCAGGCGCGCCCCTGCACGCGGGTGACACCCGGCTCGATGAACCGCAGCCGTGATCCCCAATCAGGCACACCCGGCGGAACCATCAACGATTTGACCCGGATCGCAGTCACCGGACGTCCCGGATCATCCACATGATCGCGGTAGCGGTAGGTTTGAACCTGCTGGAACCCCGTGTAGCGCTCGGTCAGCGCCTCGATCCGCGTCAACCATTTGACAGAGGCCATCCCGTACCAGCCGGGCACGACGATCCGGAGCGGCGCGCCATGTTGCGGCAAAAGCGGCTGACCGTTCATTTCGTAGACCAACAGCACATCCAATTCGGCCAGTTCCTGCGGTGTCAGGCTTCGTCCGAAGGGGTGCTTTTCGCCTTTGTCAAAACCAACGTCTGCGCCGGTAAAGGAAAAGTCCACGGTGCCTTCTGCGGGTCTGGCCCGCTCGATCAACGGTGCAAGGGGCGTGCCCGTCCATTCCGAAGTTCCCACCGCCTCAACGCCCCAGGGCATCGAGTGACTGCGCGGCGACACACGCGCGCGCCCGTTGCCCGCACATTCCAGTGTAACAGGCATGGTGACCGAGGGCAGCGCGCGGATTTCATCCATCGACAGGCTATATGGCGCGTCGAAACCTGCGCCGAACTCCAGCTGATGACTCTGCGCATCAAGATGTGGGACATCGAAATGTATCAAGAGGTAATGCGCGCCTGTTGGAGTAATGTCATGGCGCAACGTCTCAAGCAAAAGGCCGCTATTGCGATTGGCCAGACGGGTTTCGTCTTCTGAATAGAGCCCATCCTGCGTTTCAGGCTTGCCCGGATATGCTGTGAAAATCTCGCGCGTGCGGCCCATTCAAATCACCTCGTCCGTGCGGTCGTCGCTTTCACCATAGCGTTTCAGCACAGCGGGTTTGGTGCCTTCATAAACCCGAGCGACATTCTCAGCGATCTTTGCGTTTTCGCGTTCAAACAGGCAATCACCATTCAGATCTGATGCAACGATGAACGGCCCCATTCTATTGCATTTGAGCACCCACATGGCCTGAGCAAGGCCCAGTTCCTCGTTCCAATGCACGGCCTCAACGCTTTCCACTCCACGTCCCAGAAGCGCCCCGGTGCCATAGCCGACGGTGGACAGGTATACCGCGCTATTGGGCACAAAATATTCGCGGTAGTCCTTTGACGACATGCCACCCTTACCCACGATCAGCTTGGCCCCTGTCTTGGCCATCCATTCCGGCAGCCACTTGGCAAAGCGGAAAGAGGCAGTCGCCGTCACTGCACCCATGTCAAAGCTGCCATCGGGGTTAATCCTTGCAGCCGGTGAGCAATGAAAATTCGCCGCCGATTGGCTGGGCAATTCCATCGGAATGTTGGCCTTGTCCTCCAACGCGCGCATATAGACGCCTTCGCGCGCCGTATACATCAACCCGTCCAGATAGACGACATCGCCCAAACGCAGATCAGCGATGGCTTCGGGGCTGGGCGTCGTCGAGAGTCGGACTTCACGCGGGCTCATGCTTCATCTCCCAAAGTTCCTGCGACCTGACCAGAACGAAGCCTGTATCCGCAGCAGGCGCATATTTTCGCACGTGGCGTTCTGAAGGGCTTGGAACAGCCTGGACAGAGTGATCCATACTCAGATTTTTTCAATCCATAGAGTTCTTCTGGATGCTCAAGTTCGATGCCAGTCAATTCAAAATATCGCTTCATCGCTTCCTGACCGTATGGTTCATATTGCCTGGCTTCGGCGATCGACACACCTGTCTGTTCACGATACTTTTGGATCTTGACGATGCGCGCATCCAGCAACGGGGCGATCTGGTCCCACTCGTCTTCATTCAAGAGCGCAGCATCGCGGCCAATTCGGTATGCGTAAGTGTGGAACGGCATCAATCTATCGATTCCACAAAACAATGCCGACAATTCATTCCGCGGCCTCCCTGACCGTCTCCCAATCCACCGTCTCGCGCCGCTGATATGCGGTGAACCAGTCGGGATCTGTCCGGTACTCGACCCGCCCATCCGCGTGAATGCGGGCCACCGCGCGGCGCGACGACAGGCAAAAGGCATGTACCGACATGGGCATGCCGCCGGTGTGGCAATAGCCAACCTCGATATTGCAATCGATCACCATGTTCTTGCCGACAAAGCCCATGGCCCCCATGCCGATGGAATTGCCCAGTTCCTTGAACTCATCTTCCATCTCGGCGATGCGCGGGTCGGAATTGCGGCTGCCGACGACCCGCAAGGTAGAGGCGCGTTTTCCCAGCGTCATGCAAATGTCCTTGGACCCGCCCAGCCCGATGCCAATGATTGCGGGCTGGCAAGCCAGACCGCGTTTGCCGAAGGCCATCAGGCTGTCGAGATAAAACCGCTTGATCCCCTGAATGCCGTCAGACGGAAACAGCATCCGGTAATCGGTGCCGAACAGTCCGCCCTTGTGTACCGTGATCAGGTCGATCCACGCGCCCTCCGGCTCGAACCCGTATTCGATCTCGGGCGCGCCGATGCCGACATTGTTGTCATGATCCGTCCGCCAAAGCGGATGCACCCGGTTGGGTCGCAGTGGCACGCCGTTGGTGGCATTGGCGGTCGCGCGGCGCAACGCGGTCTCCAAAGCGCACATGCCGCCCTCGACCTGCGCCTCATTGCCCAGTTTGACAAACCACCGGGGCACACCGGTATCACCGCACATCGCGCGGCGGTCTTCCTTTGCGGCCTCATAATTCTCAAGCATCGCCTTGAGCACAAAGGACGACAGATCGCCATCTTCGGTCCGTGCGGCCTCTTGCAGCCCATCAAGATAGTCCTGTGGGATTTCAATGGCAGCCTTGTCCATCAGCGTTTCAGCGGTGGATTGGATGAGCGAGATGGGGATCATGGTTTGTCCACTCCAGTCTTCTGCAAAGCATCCACAACAGCAGAACGCGATTGAACCGCCCCGCGCTGAAGATAGGCCATTGCGCGCAAGGCAGCGTCATGCGCGTCCAGAGACGAACCGCCCACACAGTCCTCGACGACACGGCAATGGTAATCCCATTGGTGCCCGTCAACAAAAGTGTAGTGAACGCACACATCGGTTAACCCACCGCACAAGATCAACGTTTGCACGCCCAGCCCACGCAGCAGGATTTCCAGATCAGTTCCAAAGAATGCCGAATACCGCCGCTTTTGAATTATGTAGTCGCCTTTCCGAAAGCCCATCTGATCATAGGCTATTTCGGTGCGAGGGTCGGTATCGAGGCAATGAACATCTTCGTCGCCATCCAACTCTCGGCCAAAGTCCACGCCGTCAGAGCGATGAATTTCCTGAACGAAAATGACTGGGGTGTCTGCCGCATGTGCCGCTTCGATCAATTCGCGGCAGGCGATCATTCGATCCTTGTAGCCGGGCATATTGGCGATGGCCCGCTCTGTACTGTCGTCAATAAAGGTCGAAGCCTGAATGTCGATGACCAGCAAAGCAGGTTTACCCTCAATCAATGCGGCTTGGTTTGGTTTTTTCGGGGTCATTGTGCAGCCACCAGTGTTTCCGGCTCGCCTTCGGGCAGGATCGTCTCTCCCGGGCGGACGACTGTGAATTGAACAGGCTCAGTTGTAACGTGAACATTGGCACCGTCGAGACTGGACAGTGTGAAAGTGCTGTCTTCCATGGCACCAGGGTCTGGGAAATCCTCACGGTAATGCGCCCCGCGCGAGTTTTCACGAGCCAGTCCCGCCTTGGTGATGACCTCGGAGATGTCACAAAGAGACCGCAGGTTCAGCCAGTCGTGCCAGGTGAGGTTGAAGGCCAGATTGCTGTCGTCCACACCGACGTCCATCAAAGCCTCGGACACCTCCGCGATACCGGTCAGGCCACGTTTCATCCCCGCCTCTGTCCGCATCACGCCAACCTCTTCCCACATCACATCCTGTAATTGTTTGCGCAGGGGTAGGATCAGATCTGGCTGGCGGTTCAAAGGATATGTGGCGCGTTCGAACTCGGCGGTCAAAACGTCTTCGTCCGGGTCGCGCAGGGTCATACTGGCCACATCACGGCCCATCGTATCGCCCGCGATGCCGCCATAGACGGTCGAGTTTGCCACGCCGTTACCACCCAGCCTGTTGGACCCATGCGCGCCGCCAGCGTCTTCGCCTGCCACATACAGCCCTTCCATCGCGGTGCGCGTGTCGACATCAACCACAACGCCGCCCATGAAGTAATGCGCGGTGGGCACGACCTCGACTTTGCCGCCGGCCAGATCAAAGCCACTGTCCGCGCAGCGTTTGACCATACCTTTGAACTTCTCGGCGACCCAGTCGGGGCCAAGATGTGACATTGAAATGAACACACCCTCTTGGTCGGGATTGTTGTTCTTTCGCATCTCGGCATAGATGCCACGGCTGACCACGTCGCGTGTGGCACGTTCCCCTTTGCCGTCATAGTCAAACATGAACCGCTGGCCCGCGTGGTTGATCAACTGGCCCCCTGCCCCGCGCAGGCCTTCCTCTAGCACGGTGCCCGTCATTCGCGTATGATCCCCGGCCAAAAGACCGGTGGGATGGAACTGCACCATCTCCATGTCACGCAAGGAGAGCCCGGCCCTCAGCGCCATGGCAAGACCATCCATGGTCTTGTCACCGCTGGGCGTGTGGTACTTGTACATGGTTGGCCCGCCGCCGGTGGCCATCAGCACCGTTTTGGCCCGAACCAGCCGGAACCGACCCGTGCGCATGTCGATCATCAACACACCGGCCAAGGCACTTCGGTCGCGTGTGGGGATCAGGCCGACAGCGCGATGTTCCTGAAGCTTTTCGACTCCGCTGGCCAAAACCTTCTCCATCAGGCGGTTGATGATCTCGATCCCTGTCAGATCCCCTTTGTGCACCGTGCGATCCGCAGTCTGACCAGCAAATGCCTTTTGGTGCAGCGTGCCATCGGGATTGCGATCAAAGAAACAGCCGACTTCGTTCTCAAGCTCGCGAATGCGGACAACCGCCTGTTCGCACAGACGCCAAGCCATGTCCTGATTGGGCAGCCACTTTCCACCCTGAATCGTGTCCATGAAATGCCGCTCAACTGTATCACCGCCGCCCAGCGCCACGTTGTAGCCGCCCTGCACCATGCGCGTGCACCCGCATTTGCCAATCAAACCTTTGACTGCGATCGTGATCTTGGTGCCTTCGGGGGCCGTTTGCTGCGCATGAAGCGCAGCAAACAAGCCAGCACCGCCCGTCCCAAGGATCAGGATATCTGTATCGTGCCGTTCAATGTCTGAAATCCGCATGTCAGATTGCCTTTAGAAAAAACAGGGCAGCCACGCCAAAGGACGCGGCCGTTGCACAGGCTGCGAGTGTTTTTTGAGATGGCGTCCATGGCAGCCATTCCAGTGCCATCAGACGCAGTCCGCCGAACATGTGAACTGCCAGCAGGAACACCAGACCAAACTCAGCCAGCTTCACAATCCCGGTGTCCGTCAAATTCAAAAACCCGTCCAACCGTGCGGGGTCTGTCATGGCCATGGCCAGAACCCAGAAATGCAGCGGAAGAAACAGGGCCAGCCCAAGCCCCGACACTCGGTGCAGGATATAGGCGAGCCACAATGGATGCGCCCGTGAGTTTATGCCGCGCGCCGCCTTCATGTGAAGGTCACCGCCCAGACAGCGTGGGCACCAAGCCAGAGCAGCCCAGCCCCCAAAAGCCAAGTCGCGCCATCCAGCAATGCGCCTTTCATCCCGCCCCATTCATGAAGGACCACCCGAACGCCGATGGCACCATGGATCGAAACCGCTAGGACAAAACCGCCGTAGAACAAAAACCACGCCACCGACCCCTGTGTCCGGCTCAGAATTTCGGCTGCGCTCAATCCGCCCTGAATGGCGTAGATCATGACCGCGAGATGGCCAATTACCAGCGGCGCCATCAAGAGCGCGGTCAGGCGTTGCAGCATGTAAAGGCGCAGGTTCAACATCAGCGCCCCCGTTTGAAAAACGATTTGGCGGTTTCGCGCTTCAACCCGGCAATGGCCGCCAGTGGATCAAGCTCGTTGGGGCAGTAGGCGGTACAGGATCCGATCGAATGGCAGTTATGGCACCCGCCTTTTCCCGACACCGCGTCAAGAATGGTCTGCCGGCCCTCATCCTTGGCATCGTTGAGCAAGGTCCACGCGCGTTGCAAAGCCGCCGGGCCAAGATAGTCGGGATTGCCCGCGACCGTATCACAGGCCGCATAGCAGACCGAACAATTGATGCATTCAATCGCGGCGTTTGCCGCCTCTCGTTCGGCGCTTCCTTCGTCGACAGGTGCTATCGGATCATCACGGGTCAATCCACCGTGGTGTATGCCCTCGGCCGCAACCCATTTGTCAAAGAACGGATCCATATCAACCGCCAAATCCTTGATCACGGGCAGGTTGCGCAGCGGGCCGATGGTCACCGCATTTCCATCCAAAACCTTCGAGATGTGCGTACGGCAGGTCCAGCGCGGCACGCCGTTCACCATCATCGCGCAGGATCCGCACATGCCGACACGGCAAGCAAAGCGATAACTGAGCGTCGGATCAACGTTTTGCTGAACCCATGACACGACATCCAGTACGGTCTGGTTGTCGTATTGTGGCACGTCGAAAACCTCGGCCCCCGACGGGCCGCGTTCGATTGTGACCTTCAGTGTTGGCGACGCCGTCATGTGAACCTGCTGTGCCCAAGTGCTTTCTCACAAAGGCATATCAGACAGCGCAGCTTAACAAACGCGAAAAATTCTTACGAATTACGTTAGATCTACTAACAGATCAGGCGGAAAAATCAGTGATCACAGCCGTTCCGGGCGGTGTCGGCCCTTGCATGGCTCTCAGTTCTGCACTTGCCATGGATAGCGGGATTTCCCGCGCGACCATCGGGCCGAGATCAACAGCGCCCTGTTCGATTAGTTCGAGCAAGCGTGGGTATTTCCAGGATGGCATTCCACGCGTGCCAAAGAACGACAGCTGTTTGGCGTAAATCGCGCGCATGTTGACGGTCATCATCCCATCCCCGGCGGGCATGCCCACGTGTACATGCCGGCCCAAAGTCGCGAGACATTCAACGGAGGCGTTGGTCGTCTGCGCGACGCCCAACGCTTCGATCGAAACCTGTGCGCCCCCGCCTGTCGCATCGCGAATGGCTTCGGCTGCGTTCACCTGCGCAGCATTCACTGCAACGTCGGCACCAAGCGACAAAGCGTGCTGCAGCTTTTCCTCGACCACGTCGACCACGATGACCCGAGCGCCCAGCATTTTGGCCAACAAAAGCGCGGCCAACCCAATGCCACCCGTTCCGTGAATTGCCACCCATTCCCCAGCCTGAACGCTGGCCCGGTCCGTCAGCGCGTGCCACGCTGTCGTCACCCGACATCCCAACCCGGCCGCCAAACCCGGCGACATGGTTTCGGGCAGGAAAACGAGGTTGTGATCATAGGGAACCGCCACCAGTTCCGCATAAGCCCCCGGCGCACCAAAGCCGGGAACAACCGCCGATTCACAGGCGTTCGAAACGCCCCGGCTGCATTCAGGGCATGACCCGCATCCCAGAATGAACGGCGCAATCAGCCGATCACCGACTTTATGCTTGGCCTTGGCCCCTGCCTCGACAACCGTACCGCAGTATTCGTGGCCCATGATCGACCCTGGAACGACCTTTGGATGTCCGCCGACCCAGCCATGATAGTCCGACCGGCAAACCCCGCAGGCTGCAACCTCAAGCACCACACCCGTCTCAGGGCATTGCGGGTCTGCGACAGTTTCAATCGAAAGATCTTGGTTGAATTCTTCAACAACAGCGGCGCGCATTTTGGACCCTTTCTCTGGTCTGAGATACAAGCAGGCCAAAGCATTGGGACAGAAATGAAAAAGGTCAAGGCAATCACGCCCTGACCTTCTTTTCTATTTTACTTCAATATCTTGCACGACACCAAAAGGCCATCGGCAACCTAGGCTGCAGTCCGCAAAACCTCGCCTGCGGCAATGAAGTCAAGGCCCAGCGCTTCGCCCACGGCCCCATATGTCAGACGTCCTGCGTGCACGTTCAGACCATTGAGCAGATGGGGGTCTTCTGCGCAGGCGCGTTGCCAACCCTTGTCGGCCAGAGCCAGCATGAACGGCATAGTCGCATTGCCCAATGCGATCGTGGATGTCCGTGCAACAGCACCCGGCATGTTGGCCACGCAGTAGTGCATGATGCCGTCCACCTCATAAACCGGGTCGGCATGAGTCGTGGCCCGGGAGGTCTCGAAACATCCGCCCTGATCGATGGCAACATCCACCAAGGCCGCGCCCGGTTTCATCATCGCGAAGTCAGCGCGCTTCACCAGCTTTGGCGCCTCTGCCCCCGGCACTAGAACAGCACCGATGACCATGTCCGCCTGCTGCAGATGCTCTGCCAGCAAACCGGCGCTGGAATAGCCTGTGCCAAAGGTTCCGCCAAAGACGTCATCGAGGTAACGAAGACGCGGCAGGGACCGGTCCAGCACGGTTACATCCGCGCCCATACCGGCCGCAATACGGGCCGCGTGTGTGCCAACAACACCGCCGCCAATCACGAGCACCTTGGCCGCGCCAACACCGGGAACGCCACCCATCAGAACGCCCCGGCCGCCGTTTGCCTTTTGCAAGGTCCAAGCGCCAACTTGAGGGGCCAAACGGCCAGCAACTTCGGACATGGGGGCCAGCAGGGGCAGACCGCCGCGTTCATCGGTTACAGTCTCATAAGCGATGGCGGTGCAGCCGGATGCGAGCAAATCATTGGTCTGATCCGGATCGGGTGCCAGATGCAGGTAAGTGAACAGAAGCTGGCCTTCTCTCAGCATTTTGCGTTCCACGGCCTGAGGCTCTTTGACTTTCACGATCATGTCGGATTGCGCAAAGATTTCCTCTGCCGTGTCGGCAATACGAGCACCTGCAGTGGTATAGTCTTCGTCCGCAAATCCAGCGCCAACGCCCGCGCCCTTCTGGACGGTGACTTCATGGCCATGTGCAACTGCTTCGCGTGCCGCATTGGGCGTCAGTCCAACGCGAAATTCCTGTGGTTTAATCTCGGTGGGGCATCCGATTTTCATTGCCATCTCCTCCATGGGCACGATCCGGTAACATGCACAAACAATGCGCCCTACGGGTCGCAAAGTGCTTGCAAAGGCATGGCGTGGTGAACCACATTATTCGAAGAAACTTCGGAACAGCCGACCATCAATGAAAGGATTTTGCGCAAATGAGCCTCGATGAGACAGACCGCCGAATCCTGAGGGTGCTCCAGCAAAAAGGGCGTATGTCCAATGCGGATCTTTCCGAGGCGGTTCATTTGTCCGCTTCGGCCTGTCACCGGCGCGTGCAACGCCTTGAGGCCGAGGGTTTCATCCGGGACTACGTGGCCTTGCTGAATGCACGCAAACTCGGCTTTCCGACAACGGTTTTTGTGGAAATCAAACTACAGGCACAGGCCGACGAAGTTCTGGAGGCCTTTGAAAAAGCCGTTGCCCGTGTTCCCGATGTGCTGGAATGCCACCTTATGGCAGGCACTGCCGACTATATCCTCAAGGTTGTCGCAGAAGACACCGAGGATTTTGCCCGCATCCACCGGCAATATCTGACGCGGCTGCCGGGCGTCGCCCAGATGCAATCGAGTTTCGCCCTAAGAACGGTATTCAAGACCACCGCCCTTCCGGTTTGAACAGGACGCCAAAAGCGCTTTGCCAACCCGGAACAAACACTCAGGGCACGGCAAATCCCACTTATGGGGACAGCACTTGCCCCTCCCACGGGTGACGCATTTTGCGTTGTCTTAATATTGTGTGGGCCAGCACGGTTCGGCCTCCGTTCTGAAGCATTGCTCTCATCCGGTGACTGCGTCATGCTGCCCACGACAAGGCAGAGTACAATGCAGTTTGATCACATCATCATCGGTGCCGGCAGCGCAGGCTGCGTGATGGCCAAACGTCTGGCCGAAGGCGGACGCCGTGTGCTGGTTCTGGAGGCCGGCGGGCGGGATAATTATCACTGGGTCCACATTCCGATGGGTTACCTCTATTGCATCGGGAACCCCCGCACGGACTGGATGTATCGTACGGCGCCCGAGCCGGGCCTGAACGGCCGCAGTCTATTGTATCCGCGTGGCAAAGTTCTGGGCGGGTGTTCATCCATCAACGGAATGCTTTATCTGCGCGGTCAGGCGGCGGACTACGACGGTTGGCGCCAGCTTGGCCTGCCCGGTTGGGGCTGGGACGACGTTCTGCCCTATTTCAAGCGATCAGAAGACTATGTTGACGGCCCCAGCGACATGCATGGCGAAGGCGGCGAATGGCGCGTCGAAAACCAACGTCTGCACTGGGACCTGCTGGATCATTGGATGGAAGCGGCCCAAGAAGCTGGCCTGCCCAAAACCGATGACTTCAACACCGGCGACAATGAAGGCGTCGGCTATTTCAAGGTCAACCAACGCAACGGTTGGCGCATGAACACCGCCAAGGCCTTTTTGCGCACAGCCGATGGGCCGAACATCAAGGTTGAAACCGGTGCGCAGGTCACTCGATTGATTGTCGAACAAGGCCGTGTAGTCGGGGTCGCATATCTGCGTGACAACGCGCCCATTGAGGCCCGCTGCGATGGCGATGTCATCCTGAGCGCCGGGGCCATCGGCTCACCGCAGATCCTTCAATTGTCCGGCATCGGTCCGGGCGCTTTGCTGCAAGAACATGGAATTGATGTTCTACACGATGCGCCGGGCGTCGGGGCCAATCTGCAGGATCACCTGCAATTGCGATGTTCATGGAAATTGAAAAACGCCCGATCCCTAAACACTCTGGCCAATTCATTGCTGGGCAAGGCACGCATCGCGGCTGAATACGCCCTGAAACGATCCGGCCCTATGAGCATGGCACCTTCCCAACTTGGCGCGTTTTCCAAGTCGCGCCCGGATTTGGCGACAGCTGATCTTGAATACCATGTGCAGCCGCTCTCGCTTGAGGCATTCGGGCAGCCCCTGCACGACTACCCGGCCATAACAGCCAGCGTCTGCAATCTGCGCCCGGAAAGCCGGGGAACAGTGGAAATCATCTCACGCAGCCACCGCGATGCACCGCGGATTGCCCCCAATTATCTAAGCACCGAAGGGGACCGGCAAGTCGCCGTCGCCGCGATCCGGCAGGCGCGTGACATCATGCGGCAACCCGCCATGTCCCGCTATGACCTACAAGAGGTGAAGCCCGGCGCTGACATCACGGCTGAAGGCGATTTGGCGCAGGCAGCGGGCGACATCGGCACGACGATCTTTCATCCCGTCAGCACCGTGCGCATGGGCCCCGACAGCAACGCACCACTGGACCATCAGCTGCGGTTCAAGGGCATCGGCGGTCTGAGAGTCGTGGACGCGAGCGTCATGCCAACCATCACCAGCGGCAACACCAATTCCCCGACCATCATGATTGCCGAAAAAGCGGCTGATATGATCCTTTCAAGCCAATCATTATAGGAATTCCCCATGACACGATGGCTCCCCCTGATTTTGTGCACCTTGACCGCGCCAGCATTGGCCGGTGAGGCGCACAAACCGTACGGCGAAGAATATTTCGAACAATTTACCTTTCGCGCCTATGAACACGGGCTTCACCAGCCCGCCCCGGATGGCGCCGTCGTGATCCGGTTTGGTCAGGTTGACCGCAATCATAATCACATCTGGGACAGTCACGAAATCGCATACAGTTTCGGCCCTGCCGCGCGGGATGTCATCCTCAGCTTTGACGCCAATGCTGACGGGCGGGTCAGCCTGCTTGAGTTTCGCGCCTATGACGATGGCAAGGGTGGCCCAGACGGTGTGCTTTGGGAATATCCCTGACGGCCTTTAAAACGCGGCTGGGCTTCAATCCGGTTTCGGATGGTCGTCGTATTCGCCTGACAAGATGCGCTGTGCGTCACCTTCCGGATCGTCGTATTGGTTCGACCGGATGGTGAAGACAAAAAAGAGCAGGCCCATACCGCCCAGAACAAGCGAAATCGGGATCAGATAAGTCAGAACAGTCACGAGATTACCTCAGGCGTAGTGCGTTCAAAGACACAGTAATCGAACTGGCAGACATAGCCAGCGCCGCGATCAGCGGACTACAAAGCCCCGCAATAGCCAGCGGAACGGCGAACACGTTGTACCATGTGGCGATGGTAAAATTCTCGCGAATACGGCGCAGCGCCTTACCGGACGTGGTCAAAGCATCCGGAATCTGAGCCAGCGAATTGCCCAGCAACACAATGTCCGACGCCACGCGGGCCGCATCCAATGCAGAGGCCGGCGAAATGCTGACATCAGCTGCGGTCAATGCAGCGGTATCGTTCAACCCATCGCCAACCATCAGGACCTTTGCGCCCTCTTTGCGCAGCGTTTCGATGCGGGCAGCCTTGTCGCCCGGCAAAGCCTCGGCCAACCAGTGCTGGATACCCAGCCGCCCAGCCAGATCTTCAACCGCAGGCGCTGTGTCGCCGGACATCAGGATCACGCGTTTTTCTGCTTGGATCAGTGCGCTGACCGCTTCCTCGGCCCCCGCACGCAGCCTGTCTGCAAAGAAAAACGCCTGCGCGTCATTGTCATCGATGCGCAGCCACGCAGCCGTCTGGCGCGAGGTGCCGCCACCAACCCAATTGGCCCGGCCCAGCCGAACCTGTCGCCCACGCCAGATGCCCTCGGTTCCGTGGCCCGGCACTTCGCGGATGGCCTCAACCTTCGCCGGTTTGATCCCAGCGCTCTGCGCGGCTGCGACCAGCGCCTGCGACAGCGGGTGCGATGACCCCATGGCCAGTGCCAGCGCTATTTCCAGATCCTTACGGGTAAAGTCACCCAGATTTTGCACCTCTGGTGTCCCGGCAGTCAGTGTGCCCGTCTTGTCAAAAACCACGGTGTCTACATCGGCCAGGCGTTCCAGCGCGGTGGCGCTTTTGATCAACAGACCCTTTTTGAACAACCGTCCAGAGGCCGCCGTCGTAACAGCGGGAACGGCCAGACCCAAAGCACAAGGGCATGTGATAATCAAAACCGCCGCTGCAATGTTCAGCGCTACGCGCAAATCGCCCGAATAGAGAAACCAGCCCACAAAGGCCAAGGCCGAAAGGATGTGAACGCCGGGCGCATAGAGCTTGGCTGCGCGGTCTGCCAAAGACGTGTAGCGGGAACGGCCAGACTCGGCCACGGCGACCAGATCGGCCATTTGCTGCAAAGAGGTGTCTTTTCCAACAGCCGTCGCGCGGATCAAAAGCGGCCCGGTCAGGTTCACTTCACCGGCCGAAATACGCGCGCCCGGCAAAGCCTGAACCGGCAGGGTTTCCCCGGTCAGCAGCGACCGGTCCAATTCAGACGCCCCTTCCACAATTTCTCCGTCGACGGGCATACGAGCACCGGGGCGTAGCCGAATAAGATCACCAACACACAGTTCGGATACGGCAACCTTGTGCTCTTGCCCGTTCACAACCCGAAGCGCCCGTGGCACTTCCAACGCTGCCAGTTCCTGTGCGGCAGATCGCGCGATAGACCGGGTGCGATGGTCGAGATACCGGCCTGTCAGCAAGAAGAACGTCAGCGCAATGGCCGCGTCGAAATAAGCATGTTCACCCGACAATGACGTTTCCCAAAGCGAGGTGACAAGCGCCAGCAGGATCGCCAGTGAAATGGGCACATCCATGTTCAGGCTGCCAGCCTTCAACGCGGTCCAGGCGTTGCGAAAAAACGGCTGTGCAGAAAAGGCCACCGCAGGCAAGACAATCGCAGCACTGATCCAGTGAAACAGGTCACGGGTTGCGCCCTCGGCGCCGGACCAGACCGCGATGGACAACAGCATCACGTTCATGGCGGCAAATCCGGCAACCGCCAGACGCATCAACAAGTCGCGCCCCGCCTTGTCGTTCGCGGTCACGCCCAGCGCGGTGGCATCCAGTTCATGCGCTTCGTATCCGGCGGCTTCGACAACCGCGATCAGGTCTTCGGCAGTCAGGTCCGGTTCTGCGTCGATCGCCACACGTTTCATTGTCAAGTTTACCCGGGCCTTGTGGACGCCCGGCGCAGCATTCAAAGCGCGTTCGATCTTGGACATACATGCCGCGCAATGGATGGTCGGAAGAGACAACGAAATATGCGTCTCGCTGAGCTGCTCAGCCAGAGCCTCTGCAGCGGGGGCAGCCGCACAGGCGGGACAGGCGGAAACCGGGGGACGCATCGTGGCGGTCATGGCGGATTATCCCTTGATGTGGAAAACGACGCGCTGTTCGAATTCGGTGCCATCCAGCGCGACAGCATTCATGCGAATATTCCAGTTGCCCGGTGCAAGCGCCTCGCGCGCGACATAGGCCTTGCCGTCAAAGGCAAACGCAGGGGTTCGGTCATCCTTGACGTGGGTGGGGCGGCCCAAGGTGGTCTTGAGCGATCCAACCTGAACGGGACGCCCGTCACTGTCAGTGATGGACAATATCAGCAAACCGCCCGTGTGGCGCGCCGCGACGCTCCAACCCAGAGATTCCTGCGCGATACGTCTGTCTTCAAAGGTCTGGCTGGCGACGTAGGAATTCTTGGTTTCAACCCCC
The DNA here is from genome assembly GCA_020630695.1 of Paracoccaceae bacterium. Taxonomy (GTDB): domain Bacteria; phylum Pseudomonadota; class Alphaproteobacteria; order Rhodobacterales; family Rhodobacteraceae; genus Thalassococcus_A; species Thalassococcus_A lentus. Next base: position 27,085 of record JAHDIS010000017.1, read on the forward strand.
GGAAAGGTTTTGACCGCCGAGACCGCCAGCGCAACATTCGCGCCGATGATGATGGTGAATGCACCGACGAACACTCCGGCTGCATGCCACCCTGTAAATTGCTTTGCCTTTGCCATCAGTTGGCGCTCCCATTGTAAACGGTGTCGTTGTAGGCCCGGTCGCCTGTGGTCAGATCTTCGACCCAGAACCGGAATTCCGTGCGTTCGGATGCCGCCGCTTCGGACCCTTTCGGCGCAATCACATAGACCTTTTGCAGATAGGTCTGGTTCGCCGGCACCGTGACGGTTTCATAAGGCGATCCTTCAAGCTGGACCCGCAGGGCTGGATCGCCATTCAACGTAATCCGGAACGGACGATCTTCGCCGTGCTTGTTCAAAAGGCGCACATCGTAGGTGTTGCGGATCGATCCATCCGAGAGCGTCACGAAAGTCGGATTGCGGACGGGCGCAACGGTCATTTCGATTTCGGGCCTGATGAACAGGGCAAAGACCAGTCCGAGCCCCACCAGCGACCAAAGCGAGGTGTACATGATGACACGCGGGCGGAAGACATGCTTCCAGAGCGATTTGGGCGCCTGGCCTGCCCGTTCATTGGCCTCATCCGAAAGCGCCATGTAGTCAATCAGACCGCGCGGCTTGCCGATCTTGGCCATCATGTCATCACAGGCATCAATGCACAGCGCGCATGTGATGCATTCGAGCTGTTGGCCGTCGCGGATGTCGATGCCCACCGGACAGACATTTACGCAAGCCATGCAATCGATACAGTCGCCAAGCCCCTGTTCTTCGCGTTGTTTGCCTTTTCCGCGCGGCTCACCGCGCCATTCGCGATAGCCGACTACCAATGTGTCTTCGTCCATCATGGCGGCCTGAATGCGCGGCCATGGGCAGGCATAAATACAAATCTGTTCGCGGGCAAAACCACCAAAGAAGAAGGTCGTCAGTGTCAGCACCAACATGGTGGTATAGGCCACCGGATGCGCCTGCCCGGTGACCAGATCACGCAAGAGCGTGGGCGCATCCGCGAAATAGAAGACCCATGCGCCGCCCGTCGCCAAACCGATCAGAAACCATGCAACCCATTTGGTCATGCGCAGGCGCAGCTTGCGGAAGTCCAGTTTCTTTTGTCTGTGCAGCCGCAGACGCGCGTTCCGATCACCTTCAATCCAGCGCTCGACCAGAATGTACAGATCCGTCCAGACTGTCTGCGGACAAGCGTAGCCACACCACACACGGCCAAGCGCCGAGGTAAACAGAAACAGCCCCAGCCCGGCCATGATCAACAGGCCCGCTACGAAATAGAATTCATGCGGCCAAATCTCGATCCAGAAGAAAAAGAAACGCCGATTGGCCAGATCAACCAGCACTGCCTGATCCGGAAGCTGCGGCCCACGATCCCAACGCAGCCAAGGGGTCACATAGTAGATCCCAAGGGTCATGATCATGATCACCCATTTGAGATTGCGGAATTTTCCAGACACACGGCGCGGGAAAATCGGCTCGCGCGATGCGTAAAGGCTTTCGGGTTGGGAATCAGACACAGCAGAATCGCTCCTGGCGAAGTTTGGCGTTGGCCCGTTTTCCCAGAGCGCGCCGCCGCCAACCTTGACCTGAGTCAAATACTGAGTCTGTGATTTAGCTTTTTCGCACTTCCGAGCGCAGCCAGCGCAAAAAATCGCGCAATGGTGGCCTGTGAACACCCGGTCGCGTCACCAGATAGTAACCGCCTTTGCGGGCATCTTCGTATAGCAGCTTCAGGCGGCCCGCCTCGATGTCCTGCTGGACAAAGACTGCAGCCGTGATGGCAATGCCCTGCCCTTGTCGTGCCGCCTCAAGCATTAGATTTCCGGGCAACTCGGTGTATCCGGCCTCTCCAGGTTTTGCACCCTGCTGTTCGAGCCATTTCGAAGCCTCGGTTGTTCCCAGCTCTTGCAGCCAGTGAAACCGGGTCAGATCTTTGGGCGTGGTGATATCGGCGTTGTTCAACAAGGCCGGCGCCGCCACAACGGCAATTGACGAGGGCAGAAACAGTTCCGCCTCCAACCCCGGCCATGTCCCCGTTCCGTAGCGCAGAGCCAAATCAATGCCGCCCGGCTCCAGCGGCCGGATCGCCGCGCTTGGATCAATCATGAGGTTCACCTCGGGGTGACGCTCGCGAAATCGCGCCAGTCGCGGCATCAACCAACCCGAGGCAAAACTGGGCGTGACAGAAATCTGCAAAGCACGGCGAGCGTTGGCCCCGGTGAGCGCTTCGACGCTTTGCTGAATCGAACCAAAACCATCGATCAATGCCTTGGCCAATGCGTCCCCTTCTGCGGTCAGCTGCATTTGCCGCCCCGCCCGATCCAGCAAGGAAACACCCATATGCGCTTCAAGCGCGCGCAATTGCTGCGAGACCGCAGCATGGCTGACATTCAAGGCGGCCCCCGCCGCACTCACCGAACCGGTGTCGACATAGGCCCCGAAGGCTCGCAAGGCAGAAAGAGGGGGAAGTGCCGACCAGTCCATATGTCAGTTTTTCTTACATAACTAATTTATTGATGACTCGCATGAAATGGAAGGTTTGGTCAATATCGTATGTACAAAGTCAGATTTAGAGAGGTCGAAAAGATGCTTGGAATATTCGCAAATTCTTTCATGACTGCAACACGCACACAGGGTGGTGCCGAACAGCGCAACCATCGGGACGCACCGCAGCCAACCCATTGGGTCGAGGATGATCTTCCTTTTCGCCGGTTTGCCGGTCGCAGGACAGGCCGTCATGATTGATCCGATTATTCTGCAACCCGAACTGGCGTTTCGCGGGCTGGTAAAGCCGCGCAAAACAGCGTCCCGTTCCGCTCGGAAACGCTAGACCACCATGCGGCGGCTAGGCATCGATCCTCAGCCGCCGCAGCCCGTATACGAACAAGACGACCGAGCCAAAGGCCCCAATGAAAAACGGTATACGCAACGCAAGATCGCGGCCAATCTGAGGTTCCAGAGCGGCGACGATCCACCCTCCAATCAAAGCGCCAAAAGGCATCATGCCCCAGCCAAAAAACCGGTAGAGCGCGTTGACCCGGCCCAGCATGTCATCAGGGATCATTCTTTGACGATATGACACCGTCACAATGTTCCACAGCAGCGCCACGACCATTTCCAAGAACAAAGCCGCACCAGCAATCCAAGGGTTCGATGTCCAGCCAAGCACGGCAAAAGGCACAGCCATCAGCGCCAAAGCCAGCCATAGGCTGACTTGGCCGCCCAGTCTTGCAATCACATGCGGCCCGATCAAACCGCCAAGCACGCCGCCAAAGGCACCCGCGGTCAACAAGATGCCGTGGCCTGTCGCATCCAGACCCAACCGTTCCTGTGACACCAGCACCAGCAAAGTGATCAACATCATGTTGAATGCATTGATGAGCCCCAGCATCAGCGCCAAACGCAGCAGAACCACGTTGCTGCGCAGCCACGTCCAGCTTTCCCTGATCTGCGGCCATACCTTGGCCGCTGGCGGCTTGGGTCGGGGTGGCACACGGATGCACCACACCAGCCAAGCGGCCAAACCAAAGGTCACAGCATCCAGCACAAAGGGTGCCGGCACAGACCAGGCAATCAGGAAACCCGCCAACGGCGGCCCGACGAATGACCCGGCCACGTGCTCGACGCTCCAGAGTTGGCCGTTTGCTGTTTCAAGGTCTTTCTTGTCCACAATTGCAGGCAAAAATGTTTGGGCTGCATTGTCGCGAACAACCTCGGCCGCGCCCAAGGCAAAGGCAAACGTGGACAAAAGCAGGATATAGACCGTTTCCGCCCCGGTGGCCGGAAGGCCCGGCAAGGACAGGATCACCGCAACAACGCCGGCGGTCAGCAACAGGCGCAATGCGTCGGCCTGAACCATAAGACGACGCCTGTCATGCCTGTCGGCAAGGATCCCCGCCGGGATTGAAAACAGCATCCAAGGCAGTTTGGACGCAAAAGCGACCAAGGCAATCAAAGCAGGGTCACGGGTGATCAGGGTTGCAAGCCAAGGGAAAGCCAGCGCTGAAACACCATCCCCCAGATTTGAAATCGCTGTCGCGGAAAACAAAAGGCGGAAATTTCGGCTGGACCGGATCAAGGACATGCCCTGATAGGGCGATCCCAACAGCAGGAAGTCAACCAAGGAGCGCCGCAAAAGGGCACCGGCATCCCAGGAAACGCGCGAACAGGACGGGATGCCGGTGCAGACCACGGCACTCTTGCGGGCACCGGGCATAACCGGACGCCACGGGAAGGAAGCAAGTGACGCCCAAGATATGCCCTTCATCTAGGCATTGGCCGCCCGTTTCTTTGACATGGCTCAAATAGAGTGACTTTTGTTACGCCGATTACCCGCGCGCTGCGCCTAGGGAACGTCAATCGCCTTGGCTTCGGCCATGTGGTCCGGCTCAACGTGGATCGACACCGTACACTGGTCGATCTCGGATTGCAGCGCCGCCTCGATCCGGTCGCAGATCTCGTGGGCGTCGTGAACGCTCATGCCGCCCGGAACCACCAGATGGAATTCAACGAAGGTGGCCGGGCCTGCATGGCGCGCACGCAAATCATGGGCCTGCACAGCGCCGCCACCGTTGGCTGCAATGATCCGCCGCATCATGACCAGATCTGCCTCGGGCACGCTTTCGTCCATCAGCCCGCCAACAGATCCCCGGATTACAACCCAACCGGACCAAAGGATGTTCACCGCGACCAAAATGGCCAAGGCCGGATCGAGCCACGCCCAACCCGTCAAAAAGGCAAGCGCCACACCCAGAGTCACCCCCACTGAGGACAGAACGTCACTCAGCAGATGCCTGCCATCTGCCGCCAAAGCCGGCGACGACAATGCCCGACCAGCCCGTAGCAGAACCCAGCACCACGCGCCATTGATGAGACCGGCAAACAGGTTCAGCGCCAGACCGTCCCATGGCGCATCCAATGCGCGCGGGTCTATCAACCCAGCCCACGCTTCGCGCAGGATCAGCAGTGCAGCGATGACGATCAGCACGCCTTCGAGAACTGCGCTGAAATACTCTGCCTTATGGTGTCCGAAAGGATGCCCTTCATCGGCAGGTCGCGCGGCAACCCGCAACGCGATCAATGCAGCCAAGGCCGTCGCAACATTCACAATGCTTTCGAGCGCGTCGGACAGCAGCGCAATCGACCCGGTCATCAGCCAAGCCAAAACCTTGATCCCAAGAACCAGAAGGCCAATAGCCACACTGCCCCAGGCGATCTTGACGGCCTTGGTCATCGGTACTCGGGCTCCTTGGGCACTGCGTGTTTCTCGGGTCTAGCCTTTGGTCGACGGCCCTGCAACCGTTCAGAACAAAGCAAAAAGGCTCGCCTTTTCAGGCGAGCCTCGGATCAAAGCGAAAGGCTTTGGATTACTTGGCGAGCGAGTCGCGGATTTCCATCAGGATATCCAGCTCGCTTGGGCCTGCGGGCTCTTCGGCTGCCGCTTCTTCCTCTTTCGCCGCTTCTTCTTTCATGCGGTTCACCCACTTCACCAGCAGAAACACCACAAACGCGATGATCAGGAAGTTGATGATGGCCATGATGAAGGCACCGTAGGCAAAGACTGCCGCGCCGGTTTCGCGGGCTGCTTCGAGGCTTGCGCCTTCAGCCACATCGCCAGACAGAACAGCGTAGTTATTGGTAAAGTCGACACCGCCCATGAACAGGCCGATGATCGGGTTGATCAGATCACCCACCAAAGACGTCACGATGGCGGTGAAGGCCGCACCGATGATGATACCCACGGCCATGTCCATGACATTGCCTTTGGCGATAAAATCTTTGAACTCTTGAATCATTGTGTTCCCCACTTGTTGGCTCGGCCGGGTATTCCCGGCGCGTGCGCATCTAAACATTGCATCAGCGCTATCGCACAACAACAAATGTGGGAAAGCGGGAAAAACTGCCTAAGTTTCACCCATCCTGTAGTCCAAAAGGTTCATCACGATGACATTTCCCAACGCACATCCAATTGCCACACGCTGGCCCGCGAGCCATCCGGACCGCATTCAGCTCTACTCATTCCCGACGCCAAATGGTGTAAAAGCGTCGATCGCGCTTGAGGAAATGGGGTTGCCTTACGAGGCCCACAAAGTCACCCTCGCGGATGCGGATGTGAAAAGCGACGCCTTTCTTGCGCTGAACCCGAACAACAAGATCCCAGCCATCATCGACCCCAACGGGCCCAACGGCGAACCGGTTGCCCTGTTTGAATCCGGTGCCATCCTGATCTATCTGGCCGAAAAAACGGGCCAGTTCATCGGGAAAACCGCAACCGAAAAAGCCAAGGTCATCCAATGGCTCATGTTCCAGATGGGTGGCGTCGGCCCCATGTTTGGTCAGCTGGGGTTTTTCTACAAATTTGCTGGCAGTCAAATCGAAGACCCGCGACCACAAGAACGCTATATCAATGAAGCAAAGCGGTTGCTAAATGTCGTCGAGACAGCCCTTGAAGGTCAGGACTGGATTGCCGGGGACTACTCGATCGCGGATATCGCGCTGGGTCCATGGCTGGGTGCCTTGGAATTTTACGGAGCGCGGGAGGTGACGGGATGGGACAATCATCCGCGCACTGTCGCCTATCTTGAACGCTTCCTTGCCCGCCCCGCGGTGCAGCGTGGCCGCTTTATCCCATCACGCGATTGACGAACACCGCAAGGCCGGGCATCGCGCCCGGCCTTTCATCCATTAGGCGGGCAGCGCCCCGGTCAACACATAGCGCAGGATCTGAACCACCTGTTCAGGTGTACGGGCAACAGCCAAAGCCGCGGCATCCACTTCTTTGAGCGCATGATCGTGTTCTGGCTGCTGCAGAATGATCAATGATTTACCCAATGCGCTGGCATAGCCCGCGTCAAAGGCCGCATTCCACTGCTTGTACTTTTCGCCAAAACGCACAACCACGACATCCGCATCGGCAATTCCCTTGCGCGTCCGGATCGCATTCACCATCGCGCCCTTATGGTCATGCCAGTATTTGTTCGGCTCTTCGCCAAGGATTGAGACCCCACAATCATCACTGGCATCATGATCTGTCACCGGCGCATTAAAGGTCACATCCAGTCCTTGGGCACCGGACATGATCTGTTCACGCCAATCGGTGTGAATTTCGCCGGACAGATAAACGTTCAAACCCATGTTTTGCTCTCTTCCTGATTGCCAACTTCTGAATGACCTAGAGGCCGGATGCGCGGCGGCAATTCACAATGCGATCGCCGTGCCACGTTGAGCCGCCTGATCCTTCAGTGCCGGAAACAAACGGCGTGATCAATCTCTGATCGCCAGACACCCTGAGTCTGAACCCAGTTTCACTCATGTGGGGGATTGCGCGTTTGATGCAGCGCTTGAATGTCCTCAGGCCAGTTGGAATGAATGAAGGCAAGAATGTCCCATATCTCATCGTCCGTCAGCTGGCCTTCGAAACCGGGCATCCCGCTGGTAAACGAAGACAGGCCCATACGCTCTACGATCTTTGCACCGCCAAGTTTGGTGTAGTCGAAATTCTGCACATTCGAATGATGCCAAGTGTGGCCAGTTTCGTCATGCGGCGGCGCAGGCAAGACACCATTTTCATCCGGAACCTGCCAGTCAGGGGCACCCTCAAGATCAGCTCCATGACACGCTGCGCAGTTATCGGCATAGAGTGTTTTGCCGGCGACCAGATCGCGACCGTCCAATTCATGCCCAGCGTGCGCGGCATTCGTCCCTGCCAAGGCCATGACAAATCCGAAAAGAACACTCGCCCAGAGGGATCGCCCACGAAGCCGCGCCACACAGGCTGCCCATGGTCCGTGATCCATCCCAAGCGCCATCATTTGCGGTAATCCTGATGGCAGGATTTACAAGCCGCACCCAGACGGGCCAATCCAGCGTTCAAATCTTGCCGGGTTTCCAGAGTGCCCGCCAATTCACGCGTCAAAGTTTCAAGCGCCTCGGCCCTAAGCTCGAAGTCCGCAAAATTTTCCCAGATTGATGGGAGCGCCTCTGATTTCGGGTCGTTTTCTTGCGCCCGAAACAACGCGATCGTTTCGCCAGCGTGTTTTGCAATCTTAGCCACCGCAAGGTTCGCTTGCTTGGGGTCAAACGGCGTTTCACCCTTGGCCATCTGCCCCAGAACCTTGGTGGCGTCCTGCTGTTGTTTCATCGATTCCATGCGCTTTAGCACAGCCGGGTTCGAAACACCGGTATGCGCGGCGATCCAAGTGGCACACAGGGTCAACGACAGTGTCATGGCCAAGAAGGGTTTTCGCATGGTTGTTTCCTATATCCGGTGGCGGTTTCTGCTCAGCCAATGTTGTACATTTACGGCTGCGTGTTCGGCGCCTTTGCAACCAAATTAGCGGTTCCAGCAAGGGGAAGGTCAAGCCGCGCGTGGCAGCATAAACACGAAAGTGAAAAGGACCGGAGCAACATTGGGTGAGTGGGAATTGGCCTAGGAAACCGCCCGGGCCGAAGGGTGATCTTTGCCCCAGATGCGAGCCACGTCTTTGGTCACAAGCCTGCGTTGGATTCCGTCCAACTCTTCCAACGCTTTTTGGGGATTGCCGGTGCGGGCCAAAGCCCTGTCATAGGCGGCTCGAACTGACTTTGCGCGCCACGGCAGCGCCGCGCTCGACACCCAATGGCGCAATTCACGCGGCAAGGCGTCGTAGTCCTGCATCGGGTTTCCGGCGCGGCGGGCGCGCTTCAATGTTGTCGTGCCACAATTGTTTGGCATGTCGCGGGTCACTTCGGCTTTACAAATTTTGTTATGTTATAACATAACTAACAAACACTGCAACACGTGACTAATCACTTCCACCGTTCTTTTGAAGGCCGCAAAAGAAAAGGCGGCATACAGGGAATCTGTATGCCGCCTTAGCACGCAGCCGATTAAAGCTGGCCTATCCGTCTTTGCGGATGGTTTCGTTTTTGGGATCGTAAGGGCTGTCACAGGTCACGACCGCATCCCACTTTTCACCCATGATCAGCACCTTCAGCTTGGTGCCTTCGACCGCAAGCTCCGGCTTGACGTAGCCCATACCGATGCTCTTGCCGAAGGCGACAGAATAGCCACCCGACGTCAGGCGCCCAACGCGCGTCCCGTCTTCGGTGTAGAGCGCCTCGCGACCCCAAGGATCCGCGTCCTCGGGCCCGTCAATCAACACTGTGCAGCACTTGGAGCGCACGCCCAGTGCTTCCATCGGTGCCTTGCCGTTGAATTCCTTGGACAGATCCACAAACCGCGGCAGGTCAGCCTCGATCGGCGTTGCATCGCGGCCCAACTCGTTCCCAAAGGCCCGATAAGATTTTTCCTGCCGCAGCCAGTTCTGAGCCCGGGCACCAACCGGCTTCAGCCCGTGTTTTTCGCCCGCCTTCATCAGCAGATCCCAAAGGTAGTTCTGCATCTCGATCGGATGATGCAGCTCCCAGCCCAGCTCACCTGTATAGGCTACGCGGATCGCCTTTACCGGGCACATACCCAGTTCAATGTTGCGCGCAGAAAGCCATGGGAACCGCTTGTTGGACAGTGCAGTGTCCGGATCGGCATCGCCGATAACCTCACGCAGAACGTCGCGCGTTTTCGGTCCGGCGATGGCAAAGACGCCCCACTTGGTTGTCACATCCTCTTTATTGATGCGTCCAAAGTCAGCTTCTTTGTCCTCAATGGCTTTGTAGAGGAAGTCCTGATCGTATTCGGTCCAGGCACCGGCGGAGACGAGGTAGTAGTCATCTTCGGCTTCTCGCACGATGGTGTATTCGGTGCGGGTGGTGCCATGGGCTGTCAGCGCATAGGTCAGGTTGATGCGGCCGACCTTGGGCAGCTTGTTGCAGGTGAACCAATCGAGGAACGCTGTCGCACCCGGCCCGCTGATGCGGTGCTTGGTAAAGGCGGTTGCGTCGATCAGGCCAACGCCTTCGCGGATCGCCTTGGCCTCATCGACGGCGTATTGCCACCAACCGCCGCGGCGGAAGCTGCGCGCGTCGTGGTCAAAATTCTCTGGCGCATCCAGAGGGCCATAATAGTTCGGCCGTTCCCAGCCATTCACCCAGCCAAATTGAGCGCCCAACGCTTTTTGACGGTCATAGGCCGGTGCAGTGCGCAGCGGACGGCAGGCTTCACGCTCTTCATCCGGATGGTGAAGGATATAGACATGCTCGTAGCATTCTTCGTTCTTGCGCGCAGCAAACTCTGTGGTCATCCAGCTTTGCGAATAGCGTTTGGGGTCAAGGCTGGCCATGTCGATCTCGGCCTCACCGTCGACCATCATCTGGGCCAGATAGTAACCGGTTCCGCCCGCAGCGGTGATCCCGAACGAGAAGCCTTCGGCCAGCCACATGTTGCGCAAACCGGGTGCCGGGCCAACCAGCGGGTTGCCGTCAGGTGTGTAACAGATCGGTCCGTTGAAATCGTTCTTTAGCCCGCTTTCCTCGCAGGACGGCACGCGGTGGATCATCGCCATGTACTGGTCTTCAATCCGTTCGAGATCCAACTCGAACAGATCTGCACGGAAGCTGTCCGGCACACCATGTTCAAAGCGCGCAGGCGCACCATGCTCGTAGACCCCCAAAATCCAGCCACCGCGTTCTTCGCGCACATAGGATTGGGCGTCCGCGTCCCGGATCACCGGATGTTCTGGATTGCCTTCCTTGCGCCAGTCCACCAGCGTTGGATCCTGATCCATCACGATGAACTGATGCTCGACCGGGATCGCGGGCATCTTGATGCCCAGCATCTTGGCCGTGCGCTGCGCATGGTTGCCCGAGGCCGTGACGACGTGTTCAGCGGTGATCACAATCTGTTCGTCAGACGGGATCAGGTTACCGCCCTTTTCGACCATCTTGGTGCAGGTCACTTCCCATGCGTCGCCATTCCAATGGAAGGCATCGGCCTGCCACTTGCGTTCGATGGCAACACCGCGCTGCCGCGCACCTTTGGCCATCGCCATCGTCACGTCGGCCGGGTTAATATAACCATCCGTGTGGTGATAGAGCGCGCCCTTGAGATCCTCTGTCCGGATCAAGGGCCAACGCTCCTTGATCTCATCCGGTGTCAGGAAAACGTAAGGAACCCCAACTGTTTCCGCTGTTGAGGCATAGAGGCGATATTCATCCATACGTTCATCGGTCTGTGCCATGCGCAGATTGCCGACAACCGCGAAGCCCGCGTTCAGACCGGTTTCTTCCTCAAGCGTTTTGTAGAACTTGATCGAATAGTCATGGATGTGCGTGGTCGCATAGCTCATGTTGAAGTAGGGCAGCAGACCGGCAGCATGCCACGTGGAACCCGAAGTCAGCTCATCCCGTTCGAGCAGCATAACGTCATCCCAGCCAGCCTTGGCCAGATGATACGCGATAGAAGTTCCGACGGCGCCGCCGCCAACGATCAATGCTTTGACTTGGGTTTTCATAAACCATGCTCCTGAACTTTGTCCGTTCAATAGCGCGCAAGACCCCTGCGCGCTTATCCTGCCCGACCCATGTTGGAGGGAATGCGACATGCGCCCAAAACAGCAATAAAGTTTGCATGTGACCTGCTCTACCACAAGGCGTAAGCTGGGATTCCATGCGCTACAAATACCGTGTCGCATTCAGTCCGGCCAAAATTGAAAGCAAATCAATGTTGAAAACGATCTACGCAGCGGCAGCGGCGCTTGCTTTGCTCGGGCCCGCCATTTCCGCCTCGGCGAACCCGCAGCAGATCGCCAAGGCCATTGGGCACTACGAAAGCGGGTTTGGCCAACCCGGAAAACCTGCAAAACTCGATCTGACGACAATCCCCTACAAACCAGCGGTTACCAGGATATCCGGCTGTCACGGCCTGCGGGCCGGGGTGGACAAACGCTGGCCCTCTTCCGCGTCCAAGACGAAAAGCATCGTTCAGTTCAAAAGCAAACTGAACTCCGATGTCATCGACGCGTTGCAGCCGATTGCTCCGATTGTGGACAACCCCGTGCCGATGATCTTTGTCACCATCAGTTGCGATCGAAACAAGGCCAAGTTCACCAATTTATCCAGCTTCACGGACAGGATTGCCGACAGCTTTCGCAAGAGCAAAAAGTGGCACGGCGGCCTGCACCGCGGATCGATCACCACCAAGGCCGGGCGGTGGGAAACCGTTCAGGGCGCACGCAAGCACAAAGGTGTCTGGCTGGATTCACTGAGCGCCTACACATTCTACAAAGACCATCTGGTCAGTGTCACGATACGGGCCGAACGGTGGCCCGGACAGGCCAAGGGCAAGGATATCGCGGCAGGACGGGTGGTGCAGGTGCAGGGTCTGAACGGCGCCCCGTTGACGATCAAGACAGTGGGCCCGGCCCGAACAACAGGCAAGGCGATTTTCGGACTGCGTACAGCAGAACAGAACCGGGCCTTTATCGGAAAGTTCCTCGGAACAATCCGCTAGGCGCAACCCGTCCGGGTCACACCCAAGATTGATCAGTCGATTTCGTGCACTTGCGCGGCATCAGCATTGGCCCCCGCCCGCATCCATGCATGTTCAGAGGCAATAAAGAACATCGTCACGCCATAGGCCGCAGCCCAGTCCTTGGCCACTGCGCCGTTGGGTACAAAGCTCATGTAGGCCACATTGGCTTCCTTGGCTGCGTCCCCAACACGCTTCAATGCGTTTTTCAGATCATCGCTGCCCTGATGGTCGTGCCCATAACTGACAGACAGATCCGCGGGCCCCAAAAACAACCCGTCTATCCCGTCTGTCGCGGCGATCCCGTCAACCGCATCGACGCCGGCGGGCTCTTCGATTTGGGCAATCACGATGGTTTCGTCACGGCTTTGTGCAAGCACTTCATCCATGGGGCGTGTCGCATAGCCAGCCCAGCGGCTGGACCCGGCAAATCCGCGACCGCCCAGCCCGAAACGGCCAGCCTTGGCGGCCGCCTCGGCTTTTTCCACAGTATCCACATGCGGGATCACCAAACCAACAGCACCGCTGTCCAGCGCCTGCAGGATTTCCCGAGGGCTGGAATCGCCCACACGGACGAGAACGGGAAAATCAAGGGCCCGTGCGACGGCCAGACATCCGTCCATGCCAGCCCGGTCGAATGGCGCATGTTCCAGATCAAGACAGATGAAATCCAGATCTGACTGCGCCAGAACCTCGATCAAGGGGATGGCCGGGGTCTTCAGAAAGGTCCCCGCCAGCGGCACGCCGCTCAGCATTTTGTCGCGGAAAGTTTTTGTGCGCATGGCATCCTCCTTGAGTTCGCGCCAAATTGACCGCCCTTCCCGGAACACGCAAGCCCTCTATATTGTCGGACAAATGACTGAACCGGTTTTATCCTTTACCGATCGCGGCATATATTGCGCGGCCGGCGATTTTTACATTGATCCGTGGCGGCCCGTGGACCGCGCGTTGATCACGCATGGTCACGCGGACCATGCCCGCCCGGGTCATGCCCGCTATCTCTCAACCAGCGCCGCTTTGCCTGTGATGAAGCACCGTTTGGGTGACATTCGGTCAGAAGCTGTTGAATTTGGAGAAACCCGCCGGATTGGCGATGCGTCGGTTTCGTTCCACCCGGCGGGTCATCTGCCGGGATCGGCGCAAATTCGCGTCGAGGTGGGCGGCGAAGTCTGGGTTGCGTCCGGGGACTACAAAACTGAACCGGACGGATTTTGCGAACCTTTCGAGCCGGTTCCCTGTCATGCCTTCATAACGGAGTGCACTTTCGGACTGCCTGTATTCAACTGGGCTGCGCAGAAAACCGTGGCAAATGAAATAAACGCATGGTGGGCACAGAATGCCGCCAGCGGGCGTGCAAGCATTCTTGGCGCCTATTCACTGGGCAAGGCCCAGCGCCTGCTGCACATGATAGACTCCGGCATCGGGCCGATCCTCACCCATGGCGCGGTTGAAGCTACCAATGTGGTGTTGCGCGCCCAGGGCTATAATTTGCCTGAAACCGTTCAGGTGACTGCAGAGCTCGATCCAAAGGATTACCCCGGCGCCTTGATTGTCGCGCCGCCTTCAGCGCTGGGGTCAAAATGGGCAAGCCGGTTTGGCCCGTCGTCTTCTGCCTTTGCCTCTGGGTGGATGCGGCTTCGGGGTGTGCGACGCAGGCGGGCAATGGACCGAGGGTTTGTCGTTTCCGATCACGCCGACTGGCGCGGCTTGCTGACGGCAATTAAGGAAACCGGGGCAGACCGCATATTCACGACACACGGCTATACCGAAATCTTTGCGCGCTATCTGTCCGAAAAGGGATATGACGCGACCGTCGTGCCGACCGAGTTCGGCAGCATGGAAGAGGAAACCGGCGAAGAGCCGGGGGCGCAAAACGGATGAAAGAGTTTGCCGCGCTTTTCACCGCCATCGACCAGACGACCAAAACGACGCTGAAAACCAAGGCGCTGGCAGCATTCTTTGAAATCGCCAGCGATCCGGACAAATTATGGTGCATCGCGCTTTTTTCCGGGCGCCGCCCGAAACGTGCGGTGACCACGACACAACTGCGCGCCTGGGCCGCGGAACAAGCTGGAGTGCCGCTGTGGTTGCTGGAAGACAGCTATCCGATTGTCGGCGATTTAGCGGAGACCATCGCCCTCATCCTGCCGCCCGCCAGCCGCCAATCCGATCTTTCGCTGACCCACTGGATCGAGATTCTGCGCGGACTGCATGACGTGGATGAAGAGACCCGCAAAGAGCAGATTTTCGATGCTTGGGATCAACTTGATCCAACCGAGCGGTTTTTATTCAACAAGCTGATCACAGGCGGGTTTCGCATCGGGGTCAGCCAGAAACTGATGACCCGCGCCTTGGCACAGGCCACGCAACAGGACGAAGCGGTTCTGGCGCATAAGCTGATGGGCGGCTGGACGCCTGAGACCACAACCTACCACGATCTGATCGAAGCAGACGACGCCAGCGCCGACGAAAGCCGGCCCTACCCGTTTTATCTTGCCTACCAGCTTGAGGGGGATGTCGCGGAACTGGGTTCACACAAGGATTGGCAGGCCGAATGGAAATGGGACGGCATTCGAGGACAATTGATCCTGCGAGGCGGGTCCCATCACCTTTGGTCGCGCGGCGAAGAGCTGATAACGGACCGGTTTCCCGAATTTGCGCGTGCAGTCGATTTTTTGCCGGACGGCACGGTTCTGGATGGCGAGATCGTCACTTGGGACGGTCAGCAACCCATGGGTTTTTCGACGCTTCAGCCCCGTATCGGGCGCAAGATCGTACCCAAGAAACTGCTGCGCGATGCTCCGGTGATCATGCTGGTCTACGACCTGCTGGAACACAGGGGGCAGGACATGCGCCCGGTTCCTTTGGGCGATCGGCGCAAGGTGTTTGAAACACTGTTGACCACCCTGCCCGACGACGCCCCGGTGCGCCCCTCTCCCGCAATCCGTTTCGACGATTGGAAGATGCTGGCTGATGTGCGCAGCCAAGCACGCGAAGAAAAGGCCGAAGGGATCATGCTCAAACGGCTGGATGCCCCGTACAAATCCGGCCGCAAGAAAGGCGACTGGTGGAAATGGAAGCTCGATCCGCTGACAATCGATGCGGTGATGATCTACGCGCAGCAAGGACACGGGCGCCGCGCCACTTTGTTTACGGACTACACCTTTGCCGTCTGGAACGGGAATGATCTAGTCCCCTTTACCAAGGCCTATTCCGGTCTGACCGACGCCGAGTTCGGCCAGATCACAGCTTGGGTCCGCAAGAACACGCTGCAACGCTTTGGACCCGTCAGGCAAGTGCGCCCCGAGCATGTCTTCGAAATCGCCTTTGAAGGCATTCAGGCTTCGCCGCGTCACAAGTCGGGAATCGCACTGCGGTTTCCGCGTATGGCACGATGGCGCCACGACAAATCCGCACAAGAAGCCAACACACTGGATGATCTCAAAGTGATGCTGGACCAGTACGGCTAGGGCGCGCTGTCTTGGCGCGACTGGAGAACGGAATGCCTATTCCTTGCAACGGCACCATTTCCGGCGTTTTGCCCTTGAGCCATGCAGGCCCGCGGCTTACCTGTTGGGCAACGAAACAGGAGCTGCACCAATGATCCGCAACACATGCAAACCGCTGTTTGACGCCAACGCCTCCGCCGGTGGGCGCGATCTTGGCAAACTTCCCGAGTGGGACCTCACGGACCTCTATCCATCACAGGATTCAAAGGAACTGGCTGACGATATGGCTTGGCTGGAACAGGCCTGCGCCAGCTTTGCGGCTGACTACGAAGGCAAGCTGACCGATCTGGATGCTGCAGGTTGGCTGAACGCGGTTGAACGGCACGAAAAGATTGAGGCCATCGCCGGACGCATCATGTCCTTTGCCGGTCTGCGGTACTACCAACTGACCACCGACAGCGACCGCACCAAGTTCATGTCTGACTGTCAGGAAAAGGTCACCGTTTACACCACACCGCTGGTCTTTTTCACGCTTGAGCTGAACCGCCTCGATGACACTGTTCTGGACGGCCATTTTGCAGCAAATGATGCTCTGGCCAGATACAAGCCCGCCTTTGACCGCATCCGCGCGATGAAGCCTTACCAGCTATCGGATGAAATGGAGAAATTCCTGCACGATCTTGGAGTGGTCGGGGATGCATGGGAACGTCTGTTTGACGAAACGATTGCCGGTCTGGAATTCGAAGTGAACGGCGAGCCGCTGAACATCGAGGGCACGCTGAACCTGCTGACCGAACAGGATCGCCCAACACGTCAGGCCGCGACCGAAGAACTGGCCCGTGTCTTTGCCGACAACATCCGCACCTTTGCCCGTGTTCACAACACACAGGCCAAGGAAAAGGAAATCATGGACAGATGGCGTGGCATGCCAACCCCGCAAACCGGGCGCCACCTGTCAAACGACGTGGAGCCCGAGGTCGTCGAAGCGCTGCGCAATGCGGTTGTCGCCGCCTATCCACGTTTGTCCCATCGCTACTATGCGCTCAAGGCCAAGTGGCTGGGGCTGGAGACAATGCAGGTCTGGGACCGCAACGCGCCATTGCCGATGGAAACCACCCGCACCGTGAACTGGGACGAAGCGCGCGATACCGTGATGTCAGCCTACGCCGGATTCGATCCGCGCATGGCGGAAATCGCCGAGCCGTTCTTTAGCAAAGGCTGGATTGATGCGGCTGTGAAGCCGGGCAAGGCACCGGGCGCGTTCGCCCATCCGACCGTGACGGATGTTCACCCGTACATCATGCTGAACTATCTCGGCAAACCGCGCGACGTGATGACCCTCGCGCATGAGCTGGGCCATGGCGTGCATCAGGTACTTGCTGCCGGTCAGGGTGAAATGCTGGCGTCCACGCCTCTGACGCTGGCCGAAACCGCGTCGGTCTTTGGCGAAATGCTGACCTTCCAGAAAATGCTCGACGGGGCAAAAGATCAGGCGGAACGCAAGGTCATGCTGGCTGGCAAGGTCGAAGACATGATCAACACCGTTGTGCGCCAGATCGCCTTTTACGACTTTGAATGCAAACTGCACGAGGCACGGCGTGGCGGCGAACTGACCCCGGATGACATCAACGCGCTTTGGATGAGTGTACAGGCCGAAAGTCTCGGCCCGGTATTTGAATTCATGCCGGGCTATGAGACGTTCTGGGCCTACATCCCGCACTTCGTCCATTCGCCTTTCTATGTCTATGCCTACGCATTTGGTGATGGCCTCGTGAACGCGCTGTATGCCGCCTACCAAGAGCAGCCAGAAGGGTTCCAGGACAAATACTTCGACATGCTCAAGGCGGGCGGGTCCAAGCATCACAAAGCACTGCTGGCACCCTTTGGCCTCGATGCATCGGATCCAAAGTTCTGGGACAAGGGGCTGTCGATGATCGAAGGCTTTATTGACGAGCTGGAGGCCATGGAAGGCTGATCCGGCTTAACCGCGACTTCTGATATCCGTGCAGGCGTGATAGCCAGAAGCCTATCTGGCAGAGGGCTATTCATGCAGGCACGGGAATTGGTTCGTCTGGCCGTCATGGTGTTCACAGCTGTGACCTGTGTGGTGATTGGCGACACGGCGGGCAAGCTTCTGACGGCCCAAGGGGTCGCACCGATCTTTGTTGCTTGGTCCCGGTTCGGCATTGCGGCGGTGATCTTGCTGCCTTTCAGCGGGTTAAAACGCGGCGAACTCGGCCAGTTGGCCGATTGGCGGGTGGTCCTGCGGGCGGTTTTCATTGTCTGCGGGATCTGTTCGATCCTGACCGCGCTCAAGACCGAGCCGATCGCGGATGTTTTCGGGGCGTTTTTCATCGGCCCCATCGTGTCGTATGTGCTGGCGATCCTGTTTTTGGGCGAAAGACCGTCGACGCAGCGCAGCTTGCTTTTGGCGCTGGGATTTGCCGGTGTCATGCTTGTGGTCAAACCCGGCTTCGGCGCGACGCCCGGCATGGGATTTGCGCTGCTGGCAGGGATTTTCTATGGGGCCTATCTGGCTATGACGCGCGCGACAGCCGGGGCGTTTCGCGCTGGTTTTCTGCTCATTTCGCAACTGTTGATCGGGGCTGTTTTGCTGGCGCCACTCGGGCTTCAAATCAAGCTGCCCGAAATGTCATCGTTTCTGATAGTCTTGATCGCCATCAGTGCGCTTGGGTCTGCTGCCGGAAACTATCTGCTGGTTTTGGCCAATCGCTCGGCTGAGGCAAGCCTCGTTGCACCATTGGTTTATACGCAATTGGTATCCGCAACCATTCTGGGCGTACTGGTCTTTGGCGACTGGCCCGATGCGCTGGCGCTGGTTGGTCTAGTGCTGATCGCCTTTTCCGGTCTGGGGTCGCTGGTCGTTCAGCAAAGGCAGGGATAGTTCGGGTTACTTCAACTGACTGTCCTTGGATCCACGCCGGTTGATCCCACCCCGTAGCTGCACCGCGCTGTCGCGTTCCGATGCGCAATCCAGACATAGTTTGACACCGGGCAAGGCCTCTCGGCGGGGCTGCGGAATTTCTTCTTCGCATTCTGCACAATGGGTCAGGCTTTCGCCCTTTGGCTGAGGCCGCGCCTTTAGGCGTGCAAGTTCATCGGCAATTGACGCCTCGATTTGCTCATTAACCGCACCGTCGCGGCTCCAACCGCCAGCCATGTCGCATCCTTTCGTGACCGTGCAGAACTCAGACCAAGCCCCCGCGCAGGCCCTGCATCAATCCAGTTCCGTCCAAGGCCACGGCTTTACGTCTGAAGCACCGGTTTGATACCGGGCAGCCTTGGCCATCCAAATACCCAGATCGGTACCGAAATCGGCCAGACGTTCGTTTGGTTTGCCTTGGTTCAACGCCATCAGGACAAACTGAACAATCGTCGCGACCCCCAGCACCGTTTGCGCAAGGCTCAGCATCACCCAGATGATCACAACGTAAAGCAGCCGTACTGGCAGCCCATCACGTTCGACCGTGGGCTGTTCGCCGTTCAGCCGCCCATCAACCTTTTCCTCGTCACCCATCATGACCCTGTTCCCGTGTTGGCTATGCCATCAAGATAGTCATTTTCCCGTGCCATCCAAGCGCCCAATTCGGCGGCAGACTTGACGCGCGCGGCGCACCGCTAATTTGAAGGGCAAAGGAGACGACGATGCACAAGATGCTGGCAATGATCATTTGGGCCCTGACCGCCGCGGCGGCGACGGCTGCGCAAACCTTTTCCTTTGCCAGTGTTGACGGTGGAATGTTGCGGTTTTCCGATTGGAAAGGCCAACCTGTTTTGGTGGTGAACACTGCCTCTCGCTGTGGCTACACACATCAGTACAACGGTCTGCAGGCATTGCATGACCGGTTCAGCAAACAGGGCTTGGTCGTGCTGGCGGTTCCCTCAAACGATTTCAGACAGGAACTGGCCAGTGCAAAAGACGTGCAAGCGTTCTGCGAAGTGAATTTTGACCTGACCCTTCCGATGACCGACATCACAACAGTGACCGGGCCGGATGCGCACGCGTTCTATAAATGGGTCAGGCAAGAGACGGGCTTTGCCCCAACATGGAATTTCAACAAAGTTCTGATTGCGCCGGATGGCAGCGTTGCAGGCACATTCGGGTCCAAAACCAGACCGCAGTCACGGACCATGCTCAATGCCATCCGGGCCGTTCTGGACCGGGCATACTAGAAGCGCTCCGACCATATCAGTCGGAGCGCTGCGTCGCCTCCCCGAGGCTTACGCGTTGAGCATGCCCCAGATCTTGTCTTTCAACAGGGCACGCTGCTTGCGCAACGCTTCTTCGGCAAGCTGCTCCATCGGCTCTACGTTGGTTTCAGCCCGGTGCACTTGCCGGTTCAAAGTGTGGTACTCATCCGCGAGCTTGGCAAAATGAGCATCGTCTTGCTTTAGCGCGCTCATTTTCTCGACGAATTCCGGGAACTCTTCTGCAAGTTCATGAGGGGTGTTGGACATGTCGCGTCTCCTCTCGCATTCCTGTTTACAAATGCAGTCTGGCACGCCCTCAGCGCCGGCACTTTGACCCGGATCAAATTGCCCGAAAATTTCGTAAAATCAGCCTTACCGACGGGCGCGGCGCCACCCGGCCTGACGGGCTTCGGCCTCGGAACAAAACCATCGTTCACCATCAGAGGTTTTCACAACTGTACGTGCGTACCAGCTTTGGCCCGGCACATGGTAAATGCGTTTGCCGTCGGCGCTGATATTGCCCTTGATTACACAGCCATCAGGAGCCTGCTGCATAGATTGCGCAGCGTGACCCGCGCGGGCATTTGCACGAAAGGCCGCGGGATTTTCGACGCCCTGACCATGCAATCCACGCCCGGTCACAGCGGCGCCCTTTTCATCAAGATCGTAGTCCCATGAATATTTACGAAAGGCAAAAGCCAGACCCTCGGCGACAAGCGATTTGCCAACGTCGGCACCGTCTACATAGCAACGCGCCACGATGCGCTGATACCGGTCGACATCGACGGTCTCGCACCGCGCCCGCCGACCGCCAAATCGCGCCCGCACCTCGCCAGACACCCAAGCGCCGCAGCCCCACATCGGCGTTCCGGAACCCCCGCACATCTGATCGGTTTCTGGGGCATCGATGCCAAATATGCGAATGGTTTGGCCGGCGACGGCAAACGTATCACCATCAACAACGCGGATCGTCCCGGTCAGGTCTTGCGCCGCAGCAGCGCCAAGCCAGATCGAGGACACAAGTGCAGCAATGCAAGAGAGTCTCAACATCTGTCCAATGTCAGAACTCCGACCACCGCTTGCAATGCGAATTGTTAACTTTTCTTAACGAATGGTTAACAGATGCCATGAAGAAACCACTTGCAAGCCTGTCAAAGGAGTGGTGCTCTGTGCTTGAATAATTTGGTATACCATTTTGGATGTGCCCGTGACCCAAGCCACAAACACCCGCCTTTCAAACACCAGCCTTGCCCGGCGCGCCTGGGCTATTCGTCGTCACGCGCTGCTGATGGCGCAGGTGCAGGGGCAAGGATACATCGGTCAGGCGCTGGGGGCCGCGGACTTGCTGGCCACATCTTATTTCCACGCAATGACATATCGGGCAGACGATCCCGAATGGGAGGGACGAGACCGGTTCTACCTGTCCATCGGACACTATGCGATCGCGCTCTACGCTGCTCTGATCGAGGCAGGCATTCTGCCCGAAGACGAGATCGAAACCTACGGAATGGACGAAAGCCGTATGCCCATGTCGGGCATGGCAGCCTATACGCCCGGCATGGAAATCACCGGCGGATCGCTTGGTCATGGCTTGGGCATCGCTGTCGGTGCAGCCATGGGCCTGAAGCGCAAAGCCAACCCGGCTTTTGTCTACAATCTGCTGTCGGATGGGGAACTGGGCGAAGGATCCACATGGGAGGCGGTCATGTCCGCCGCTCAGCACGGGCTGGACAACCTCATCGCCATTGTCGATTTCAACGATCAGCAGGCCGACGGCAAAACCACCCAGGCCTTGGCCCGCGGCTCGCAGTCTGCGCAATGGCAGGCCTTTGGCTGGTTCGCACAGGAAATTGACGGCAACGATCTGGATGCGCTCGTCTCTGCATTCGACGCTGCGCGAAACCATCGCGCCCCCTGCCCCCGTGTCATCATCTGCAACACAACCATGTGCAAGGGCATCCCGTTTCTGGAAGAGCGCGAGATCACCCATTTTGTCCGCGTTGAGGCGGACGAGTGGACAAAGGCGCTCGCCATTCATGATGCCAACAAGCCGGAGTGATCCCCGTGTCAGAGCCACCCATTCCGCCAAATTCGCGGCGTCTGTCAAAGTTCAAGGCACGCAAGGCCCCGAACCAGAAACAGGCCACTTCGGCCATGATTGCATCCTTGGATTCAGAAGGCCGCGATACAATTACCGCGCCCTTTGGCAATACGCTGGCGGAACTGGCAGAGCATCGCGCCGATATTGTCGGTCTGTCAGCTGATCTGTCCAAATACACCGACCTACATGTCTTTGCGCAGGCACATCCGGACCGGTTCTATCAAATGGGCATGGCCGAACAGGTTCTGATGTCAGCCGCCGCCGGCTTGGCGCGCGAAGGCTTTACGCCCTTCGCAACCACCTATGCGGTTTTCGCTGCCCGGCGCGCCTATGACTTTATCTGCATGGCGATCGCGGAAGAAGCCCTGCCGGTCAAGATCTGTTGTGCGCTGCCCGGCCTGACCACCGGTTATGGCCCCTCGCATCAGGCCACCGAAGATCTCGCTATTATGCGGGCCATGCCCGGACTGACCGTGTTGGACCCTTGCGATGCCATCGACACCCAGCAAGCCACCCGCGCCATCGCCGACCATCTCGGTCCGGTTTATATGCGGTTGTTGCGCGGTCAGGTGCCAAACGTTCTGGGCGATTACGACTATGCGTTTGAAATTGGCAAGGCCAAGTTACTGCAGGACGGCACGGACGTTCTTTTCATTTCCTCCGGGATCATGACCATGCGGACGCTGGACGCAGCCAAGGCGCTGGCCCGCGACGGAGTATCCTGCGCCGTTTTACATTCGCCGACGATCAAGCCTTTGGACAAAGCCACCATTCTGAAACAGGCTGCCAAAGGTGGGCGTCTGGTGGTTGCAGCGGAAAACCACTCTGTCACCGGCGGCTTGGGAGAGGCGGTGGCAGCCTGTCTGATGCAGGACGGCGTCACGGCGACATTCCGGCAGATCGGACTACCTGACGAATTTCTGGATGCGGGCGCGTTGCCAACACTGCACGCACAATACGGGATCACGGTTGATGCAATCGCTGCATCGGTCAAAACATGGCTGAAGGAATAGAAATGACGCAGCAAGCGATCATCGGTCTTGGATCGATGGGTATGGGCATGGCCCGGAACATCATGGACGCGGGCATGAAATTGCGCGGATACGATATCTTCGAAGCGGCACGCCAGCGGTTTGCCGAGGCCGGAGGCATCGCCGCAACCGGCCCAGCAGAAGCGGCGCAAGACTGCACACTTTTGATCGTCATGGTCGTGAATGCCGCGCAGGCCAAAGACGTGTTGTTCGATCAGGGTGCCGCCGCCGCCTTGGCACCGGGCGCAACCGTCATGCTGTGCTCGACCGTTGCCCCATCAGAAGCGCGGGACATCGGCCAGACGCTGGAGACCATGGGGCACCAGTTGCTCGACGCGCCGGTTTCGGGCGGACAGGTCGGGGCCGATGCCGGAACCCTGACGTTCATGGCTTCGGGCAGCGCTTCGGCCTTTGAGCGCGCGGGTCAGGTGCTTGAGGCAATGGCAGGCACGGTGCACCAGCTCGGGGACGCGCCCGGCATGGGCGCCACATACAAAGTCGTGCACCAATTGGCGGCGGGCGTGCATATCGCTGCGGCCGCCGAATTGATGGCACTTGGAACAAAGGCCGGATGCGATCCGCAAACCCTGTTCGACATTGTAACCGGCTCGGCTGGGAACAGCTGGATGCTGGGCGATCGGGGTCCGCGCATGATGATGCAGGACCCACCCTGCAAATCGTCTGTCGATATTTTTGTGAAGGACATCGGGCTTGTTCTGCAAACCGGCCGCGATGCAGGCGCGTCCCTGCCACTGGCGGCACTGGCGCATCAGATGTTCATTGCCGCATCCGGTATGGGTCTGGGCAAAGCTGACGACAGCCAGGTGTTGCGCGCCTACGAAGCTCTGATGGCCTCCCATGAAGACAAGGAGAACTGACATGGCTCTGCTGGAAGGCAAAACAGCAATCATCACCGGTGCTGCGTCGCCACGCGGGTTGGGCAAAGCCTGCGCGATGCTCTTTGCAGAGCACGGCGCGCGGATCTGTATTCTCGATCTGGATCAAGCCGCGGCCCAGTCCGAAGCAGACACTCTGCCGGGATCCGGCCATCGAGGAATCGCCTGCGATGTGACCAGCAAATCCCAATGCGACACGGTCGTGCGCAATATACTGGAAGACATGCAGACCGTAGACATTCTGGTCAACAACGCCGGGATCACCCAGCCGCTCAAGATCATGCAGATCGAACCGGAAAACTATGATGCAGTGCTGGATGTGAACTTGCGCGGTACACTGAACATGAGCCAGGCGCTCATCCCGCATATGCGCGAACGCGGCAGCGGATCAATCGTCAACATGTCTTCGGTGTCCGCACAGCGCGGCGGCGGGATATTCGGCGGCCCACATTATTCCGCAGCCAAGGCTGGCATTCTCGGGCTGACCAAGGCCATGGCCCGCGAACTGGCGCCCGACGGTATTCGTGCCAACGCCATATGCCCGGGTTTCATCGCAACCGACATCACCGCCGGCAAGCTGACACCAGAGATGAAGGCACAAATTCTGGAAGGGATTCCAATGGGCCGCGCCGGCAAGGCCTCGGACGTGGCCGGATGCGCCCTGTTCCTTGCATCGGATCTTGCGGCCTATGTCACGGGATCCGAGGTCGATGTAAACGGCGGGTCGCTGATTCACTGAATGGCGCTATGGTCAAAGGGAACCGCACCACGCAGCCGATGGGCCTGTGGTGCGATTGCTCTTATACCGTTCAAGGGGCCGCGACGGCCACTTGACGCTGTTTGCCCAAACCTTCGACCTCAAGTTCCATGACATCACCGGGGTTCAAGAAACGCTGCGGGTTCATTCCCAACCCAACGCCCGAGGGCGTTCCGGTTGCGATGATGTCGCCCGGCATCAGCTTCATGAACTGGCTCATGTAGGATACAATTTCAGCCACCGAAAAGATCATGTCCGACGTATCGCTGTCCTGCACAACCTCGCCGTTCAAAGACAGCCAGAGCCGAAGCGCTTGCGGGTCCGGCACCTCGTCGGCGGTCACGAGCCAAGGACCGGTCGGGCCGAATGTCGGAGCAGACTTGCCTTTGATCCACTGCCCGCCGCGTTCAGCCTGAAACGCCCGCTCGGATACATCATTGATGGTGCAATAGCCTGCCACATGTGACAGCGCATCCGCTTCGGAAACATAGAGCGTCTCACGGCCGATAACGACGCCCAGCTCGACTTCCCAGTCCGTCTTCTTGGATGTGCGCGGGATATGCACCTCGTCAAACGGGCCTGACAAAGACGACGAGGCCTTGGAAAACAAAATGGGTTCTGCCGGTTTGTCCGCCCCGGTCTCTTCGGCATGTTTCGCGTAGTTCAGGCCAACACAAAAGAAGTTGGGGACCGACGCCAGACAAGAACCGATGCGCCCCGGGTTTTCCACAACAGGCAGGCTGTCTACATCAATCGCGCGGATTGCATCCAGCGCGTCTAGGGATACGGCGTCGCCTGAGAAATCTGGGGTCTTGCCCGACAGATCCCGGACCGCGCCAGATGTGT
Source organism: Paracoccaceae bacterium (assembly GCA_020630695.1). Lineage (GTDB taxonomy): Bacteria > Pseudomonadota > Alphaproteobacteria > Rhodobacterales > Rhodobacteraceae > Thalassococcus_A > Thalassococcus_A lentus. The sequence continues at coordinate 52,803 of JAHDIS010000017.1, forward strand.
CCAAGATACCTGGCTTTTCTTGTCCTTGCGGTCCAAAACGCAATAATTTCATTCGGTTCGTTTCCTTTTCGATCGGGTTTTACGGAAATATTGGGGTTACTTGACCAGTTCACGAGCGGTCTTGTCGTTGTCTTGCTTTTCTTCATTTTCGAAGTACTCGCGCACGTTGACCAGCAAATGTTCGAGGTGATCCTGCAGCGTGATCCGAACGGCATCAGGGTCCCGCGCCTTGAGGCCCTCCACGATCAATCCATGTTGGCGGATCACCCGGTCGCGGCTGCGTTTGCGCCGTGCGGCAAGGTACCGTGCGCGCCACATCCGTGCGAGAATGGCACGGTGGGTTTCCACGAGAACGGCATTGTTGGAGGCTTGCGCAATCGCAATGTGAAAATCCATATCCAGTTCAAACAGGTCCACCGGGTCAAGCGTTTCGTACTGGCGCGTCATGCGTGCGTCCGCTTCGGCAATGCTGTCGATCTGATCCGAGGTCGCATTCTGGCAAGCCAGATCGGCAGACAGAAGCTCGAGCGCGGAAAGCACTTCAATGTTGTCGGCGATCTGTTTGAAACTCGGCTTGGCTACGATCGGACTACGCGCTGGCCGCAGAATCACCAAACCCTCGGTCGCGAGAATGCGAATCGCCTCGCGCATAGGAGTTCGGCTAACGCCTAATTCATTGGCGTTATCCCGTTCCTTGATACTGTGTCCGGGTTCGAGTTTGCCGCGCAGAATATCCCTGCGCAAACGCGTAGCGATTTGTTGTGGTAGCGTCTCATCCGCCATCTGGCAGCCTTTATTCTATATTCTTTTCTATGGCCACGCTCACAAACCGGCACGCCATAAGAAGCAAGCAGATGCCATCCCCTGAGCAACGATTGAATTTGGTATACCAAAAATCGTTGATTGTCGATACGCCATTCGCTAGCGTCTTGGTGATGGTATACCATCCGTAGCGCGCTCACAGGGTGCGCAAAACAAAAAAGGTAAGGTCGGCTTCGGCCTTAATGGGAGGAAAATATGAACTTCAAGTCCATTCTCATGGCAGGTGCGGCAACGGCAATGATGGCCGGTGCTGTGGCAGCCGATCCGGTCACTCTGCGCATTCAGACGCACTATGCGACCGAGCACCCAACCGGCAAGATGCTGGCCACATGGATTGACGACATCCAGACAATGTCCGGCGGCGACATCACGATCGAGATGTTCTACTCGTCTTCGGTTGTTGCGACGGTTGAAACCTTCGACGCGGCGATCAACGGCATCATCGACTGCGACGCGACCGGCGGCGCTTACCAGACCGGTAAGAACCCTGCGTTCCAGTTCGTCGGCGACATCATGGGTGGTTACGACACACCTTGGCAGCAGTACTCGTGGCTGTACTACGGTGGCGGCTATGACGCTGCACAGGAACTGTACAACGCACAGAACATGCAGCTGATCGGCTGGGCCATCTACGGTCAGGAAAGCTTTGCTTCGTCGCGCCCAATCGCGGGACCCGACGACCTGAAAGGCTGGAAATTCCGTTCGCCTCCGGGCATGGAAACAGAGATCTTCGAAAAGCTGGGCGCATCGCCCATCGTGATGGATTTCACCGAAATCTTTACCGCGCTTGAAACCGGCATCATCGACGGTGCGGACGCATCCGGTCTGGCCAACAACGTCGGTCTGGGTCTGTATGACATCGTTAAGCACGCCAACTACCCTGGCTTCCACTCGATGCCGTCTGACCACCTGGCCTGCAACAAGGACGTCTGGGACGGCCTGACCGAACAGCAGCGTCGCATCGTCGAAACTGCGTGGCAGAAACTGTCCTTCCAGATCGCCATGGCGAACGAAAAGGCCAACACAGAAGCCGCAGCAGCTCTGCAGGAACAGGGCGTAACGCTCTATGCATGGTCGGATGAAGACCGCAAAGAGTTCCGCGTTGCGGCTCAGGCGGCTTGGGATGACTGGGCAACCCGCAGCCCCGAAGCAGGCGCGCTTGTGGAAAGCCACAAGACATATCTGCGTCAGCTTGGCCTGATCAAATAAGTCAACAGGCGCAGCTGTTAGCCAACTGCGCCTGAACCAACTTTAGATACGGGCCCGGCTTTCCGGGCCCGTATTGCCCAAAACTCAAAGAACAATGGCTGAAAAAGCCGAGGCCTTATCGGGGGAGGATAGGCATGGATGAGCGCGAAAGCGTCTGGCTGGGACCGCTAAGAAAACCGGTCAAGCAAATCGCAATCGGCCTGACTGGCATTGTCTTGCTGCTTTACGCCTGGTTGGTGTTTAACCGGGTGCTTTTCGAAGACTCTCTCGGAATGCATGAAATGATCCGTCCCGAAGGGCGCCCGATCGTTTCCATTATGCTCTTCACACTGGCCGGAGCGATCCTGGCCATTTCAATTTACCTTTCGGACACCAGAGAAAGCATCGAAACCGAACCCGCCGGTTTCTTTGACATCATGTCTCTGATCTGCTCGCGGATCGCGATGATCATGACCGCGTTGATCGTCGTTGTGATGTTCTACGAAGTGGTGTCGCGATACGTCTTTGCACGGCCCACGCTTTGGGCGAACGAGCTATCGCTGTGGATCGCCAGTTTTGTATTTTTGTTTGCCGGGCAGTACGCCATGCAACAGCGCAGTCACATCCGGATCTACGTGATCTACGACCTGATGCCCCGCTGGATGCAAAAGACATCTGACATCATCTCGCTGCTGCTGATCTGGTTCTTTACCTTTGCCATGGTCTGGGGCGGGTTCGACGACGCCGAGCGCCGTTTCTTGCGGATGGAAACCTTTGGCACGGCCTGGGATCCACCTATTCCCGGCATCGTAAAGCCTGCCATCCTGATCATCATTTGCCTTGTCGCGCTTCAGGCCCTGTCAAACCTGATCTCGGATTGGAACAAGGCACCAGAACATCACGGTCTCGACGACGTTGACGAAGTCGAAATCGAGAACATCCGCAAGACCTTGGAGAAATAGCATGGAATTTCTTGAGCTTTTCTCATGGATCAAGGTCGGCGACATCGGCACGCTCAGCCTCGTCCTGCTGCTGAGCATGTTCGCCCTGTTGGCCATTGGTATGCCGCTTGGATTTGCATCGGCCTTTTTGGCGGTGCTGGTTCTGCTGATGAAATTCGGGCCAGAGTTGCTGTTCCGCGACTTTGGCAAAGGGCCGCTTTCGGTACTTAGCCAAGCCGTCTACCGACAAATGACGAACTACGTGCTGATTTCGATCCCGTTGTTTATCTTCATGGCCGCCCTGCTCGAACGCTCGGGCATCGCCAAGGACATGTACAACTCGTTGAACGTCTGGCTAAGCCGCGCACGCGGCGGCATCGCTATTGTCACCTCCATCATGGCGGTGATCATGGCTGCCATGTCCGGCATCATCGGCGGTGAGGTTGTCTTGCTGGGTCTGATCGCCCTGCCCCAGATGCTGCGATTGGGATACAACCAGAACCTTGCGATCGGCACCATCTGCGCCTCTGGCTCGCTGGGTACAATGATCCCGCCGTCGATTGTTCTGATCTTCTACGGTCTGGTCACAGAGACATCCATCAAGGCGCTGTTCACTGCATCATTCTTGCCCGGCTTCATGTTGGCGTCCTTCTTTATCGTCTACATCATCGTCCGGACACAGATGAATCCATCGCTTGCGCCGTTGCCCGAGCCGGAACCGGGCGAGCCTGAAGGCCGTGAAAAATGGATGATGTTCTTTGGGTTCCTGTCGCGGTTCGCCCTTTGGATCATCGGCGTTCTGTTTCTGCGGGCGCTGTTCTTTACGCTGACAGGTCAAAACCAGTTGCAAGAGGGCGAAGACCCGATTGCGCTCGGAATGGTAGCAGACCTGCCGTGGATTGCAGGGGCATTCGTCCTAGCCGGCGTTTGCATGCTCATGATTGGTAAAGAACGCACCGCCAAAGGATGGGAGATGGGCAAAGGCCTGATTGCTCCGGTTGTTGTGATCGGCGTTGTTCTGGGATCCATCTACATGGGGATCACCGGGATCACCGAAGCCGCGGGAATGGGCGTTGTGGCCGTGTTCACCATTGGCCTGATCCGCCGGGAAATGACCTTCGAAATCGTTTGGGACGCCTTGGTGCGCACCCTGAAATCGACCGGTACGATCATCTGGGTGACGATCGGTGCGGCGGCGCTGGCTGCAGCCTACACGCTGGCGGGCGGTCCGACCTACGTGGCCAACATGATCCTTGCCGCCGAATTGCCGACCATGTCCATCATCCTCGTGATGATGCTGATCTTCCTGATCATGGGCATGTTCATGGACTGGGTTGGGATCGTTCTGCTGATCATGCCGGTGTTCCTGCCAATCGTTCTGAAACTGCCAGTTCAGGAAATCGGCGTCTTTGGAGAACTGAACCCCCGCCATGTGGCGATTTGGTTTGGTGTGGTCTTCTGTATGAACATGCAGGTCAGTTTCCTGTCGCCACCGTTTGGTCCGGCCGCATTCTACCTGAAATCGGTTGCGCCACCCCACATCACGCTGACGCAGATTTTCCGCGGGTTCCTGCCCTTCATCTGCCTGCAACTGTTGGCCCTGTCAGTTCTGCTGATCTATCCGCCAATCGTGACGGTTTTCCTCTAGACGAGACCCGGAACAAAAAGAACCAAGGGGGCGGATTGATCCGCCCCTTTTTCATTTGTGGCTGTCAATATCCTTCAGCGAACGCGGCAGTCGCGAAAAGGATCGAGACATTGGTTATGGCAATCTCGAGAATACTGGTCGCGCCTGACGAATCGCCAAAACCCACCTGTCAAGTCATTATTCTCGATCAACAGATCCTGTTCCGTAGTGTTGCATTGCTTTTTCAATTGGGGCAAAGTTCGCGCATATAAATACGATTTTTTTGTTTTTTGACGAGTTTTCTGAGTTTTTTTGAAGCAAAGCATTTTTGAACCGCGTCCATTTTCGGCGCGGACGGGTGTTTTGAGAACAAATTTATTTGTGGAGTATCCCCATGACGACGCAATGGCTTGCGGAATTTCAGGTTAACACTGGCACAGCTGCAAACGGCAGCCAATCCGATCCCCAAACAATTGGCCTTTCGAATGGCAACATCCTGGTTGCTTGGGTCGAGACCGGCACATCAGGCATCGGCACTACTGCCGGCAATGACATCATCGGCATCATTTACGATGGCGAAGGCAATATTGTCACCGGCCCAGTGCGCCTGAACACGAACCGAAACGCCGATGACGAAGACGATTTTGATATCGCGCCAACCAATGATGGCGGATTCATCATGGTCTACATCGATGATGATCTGACCACGACAACCCAGCACACCGTGATGTGGGAGCGTTTCGACTCTACCGGAACGGCAATCGACAGTGCTGTCATCATCAACGAAAACGTTGGTGGCGTCGTGCGCAACCCGCAGGTGGCGGTAAACCTGACCAACAACACCTCGAGCGTGACCTACGAGGACACAACAGGCGGTGACACGCAGATTTTCGGCACAACGGTTACTGCTACCGGTGTCGTCAGCGCGCCGTTCAACGCATCGCAAAACGGATCAGTCACCAACCAAGGTGACATGGCCGTTTTGACAAACGGCAACTACGTCAGCGTCTACACTGAACCCGATGGCGATGATGATATCGAATTCCGGATTTACGATTCATCTGGCACGTCAGTCACGAATGTAAATGTAACCGCCTACTCGACCAGCGAGGCGCGAAATGCTCAGGTCGCATCACTGGCTGGCGGCGGCTTTGTGGTCGTTTATGAATTCGACAACGGCGCCGGTGGTTTGGACATTCGGTTCGAGCGCTTTGACAACAACGGTGTTCAGCAAGGCGGCGTGACCAATGTTGCCGCAACGGGTGACGACGAAAACGAGCCAGAAATCGTGGGTCTGCCCGATGGCGGTTTTGTAATCATCTGGGACAATGACACAGACCAGAATTTGGAAGCGCGCGCATACAATGCCGATGGCTCTTCGCGCGGCGCGACACAAGTCATCACGCCCGATAGTGCGACCAGTCCAAACATTGGTGTCACCGGCGACGGACGTGTCATTTTCACCTGGATGGACACCGAAGTCTTTGCGTCGATCTGGGATCCGCGCGAAGCAACTGTCGACGTCAACGACTTTGACAATACAACTGAAAACTTCGTACGCAGCCTGCTGGCATTTGGCAGCACGACAGAAGGCACGCTGATCGAAAACACAAGCAGCACCAACGGCGTGACTATGGAAGGTTTCGGGTTCAACGACACCATCCTGGGCGGCGCAAACGCGCAGACAATCATCGGCGGCGCGGGTGATGACTCGATCGACGGCGGTTTTTTCGCTTTCTCCAGCGTGGGTGACAGCATCAATGCGGGTTCCGGCAATGACACCGTGATTGGTGCCAACGGCGACGACACTGTCAACGGCGGCGGCGGCAACGACTCGATCACCACGAACAATGGCGCTGACTCCATCAACGGCGGAAATGGCGACGATACAATTATCGCGGGCGATGGCAACGACTCGATCAATGGTGGAGGCAACACTGACTCCATCCTCGGTGGAGCGGGCAATGACTCCATCTTTGGTGGGATCGGCTCCATTTTCCATGACTTTATCGATGGCGGATCCGGCAACGACACCATCACCGGTGCGGACCAGACCTCTGGCGTCGATACGATCCTCGGCGGGGCTGGCGTTGACTCCATTATTGCAGGTGCCGGTGACGACTCTGTCGATGGCGGGACAGGCAATGACACGGTTGATTTAGGTACCGGCAATGACACGCTCTACAACGCAAATGGCGAAGGCTATGACAGCGTTGACGGCGGAGCCGGAACCGACACGCTGATCATTGATCCACTGCGCATCAATAACATGGAATTCGATATCGGTGCACAGCTCTACGGCACGCGTGGTTTCCCAAATCAGACTTTGATCAGTATCGAAGAAATCTTTGCCGGTGGCGGTGACGATTTGTTCACCGGTGACGCAACGGACGGAATCCTGTTCGATGGTGGCGGCGGCAACGACTCTGCAGATGGCGGAAGCGGTGACGAAAGCCTGATCGGCGGAATTGGAAACGATACCCTGCGCGGCAACAATGGTGCTGACACCATCGAAGGCGGCGACGGGCTTGACCACTTGTTTGGCGGCTTTTTGGCGGACTCCATTGACGGCGGCGCCGGCAACGACTCGATCGAAGGCAATTCCAGCACAGACACCCTGCTGGGTGGTTCCGGAAACGATACGATCTGGGGCAACGGGCCTTTAACGATTTCCGGAAACCCAGACTCGATTGACGGTGGAACCGGCAATGACTCGATCATTGGCAACGACCAAACGTCCGGCGTCGACACGCTGATTGGTGGCACCGGAAATGACACCATCGAAGGGAACGGCGGTGCTGACTCTATTGATGGCGGCAGCAACAGCGACTCCCTGTCTGGTGGCGACGGCAATGACACCATTGAAGGTGGCACAAGCCAGGATACCATCGACGGCGGCGCTGGCGATGACTCGCTGGATGGCGGTCTGAATGCTGGTTCTGGCGTTGCAGACAGCATCATCGGCGGCACCGGCAACGATTCCATCACGGGCGCTAACCAGGCTGGTCTTGGCGACACCATCGACGGCGGCGCAGACAACGATACCATCGAATCCAATGGTGGTGACGACTCCGTCGATGGCGGTTCCGGCAATGACTCAATTGAGGCAGGAAACGGAAACGACACGGTTGACGGCGGCACTGGCAATGACTCGATCACTGGCGGCGGCGGCAACGACATGATCAACGGCGAATCTGGTAGTGACTCGATCAACGGCGGGGAAGGCAACGACTTTCTCACCGGCGGCACTGTCGGCAGCGGGTCGGACACGATCAACGGCGGTGAAGGCAACGACACCATTCAGTCCAGCGGTGGCGGTGAATACAATGGCAACGGCGGCAACGACGTGATCATTACGGCTTCGGGAACACCGGAAAACACTGATGGCGGAGACGGAATCGACACGCTCTTCATCACCGGGTTCAGCTATGATTTCAACATGAACACGGGTGCGACGAACTACCTCGAAACCCATGTGAATTTTGAAAACGTGGTTGCTGGCAACCTCAGCGACACCATCAGCGGCACCGC
>JAHDIS010000084.1 GCA_020630695.1 Paracoccaceae bacterium
AGTCTGCGCAGCTGATCCTGCACACATGGCTGCCCGATGCGATGGAAGGTCCGACACCTGTGTCGGCGCTGATCCACGCGGCGACCATGGTGACGGCGGGTGTATTCCTTGTGTGCCGCATGTCGCCATTGATGGAATTTGCCCCGAATGCCACAGGCTTCATCACCTTCTTGGGCGCAACCACGGCCTTTTTTGCGGCGACAGTTGGTCTGGTCCAGAACGACATCAAGCGCGTGATCGCTTATTCGACCTGTTCGCAGCTCGGCTATATGTTCGTTGCGGCGGGTGTCGGTGTCTATTCGGTCGCGATGTTCCACCTGTTCACACATGCTTTCTTCAAGGCGATGTTGTTCCTCGGTGCCGGTTCGGTGATCCACGGGATGCACCATGAACAGGACATGCGGAACTATGGCGGTCTGAAAGACAAGATGCCCTACACCTTCTGGGCGATGATGCTGGGGACACTGGCCATCACCGGTGTGGGTGTGCCAGCCGTGCTGTTTACCCTTGGTGGTATTCCGCTGGGCTTTGCTGGCTTCCTGTCCAAGGACGCCGTGATCGAGAGCGCCTATGCCGGTACGATGGGCGGCTATGCCTTCTGGATGCTGGTCATCGCCGCGCTGTTCACCTCGTTCTACAGCTGGCGTCTGATGTTCCTGACTTTCTACGGCAAGCCGCGTGGCGACAAACACACGCATGAGCACGCGCACGAAAGCCCGGCGGTCATGCTGGTGCCTCTGGGTGTGCTGGCGCTTGGCGCCGTGTTCTCGGGGATGGTCTGGTACAACAGCTTCTTTGGCAAAACCGATCAGGTCGCCAAGTTCTTTGGCGTGCCCTATCACGCCGAGGAAGCCCATGGCGACGACAAGGACCATGCCGCGATCGACACCCGATTGGCCTATGTTGCGCCTAAACAGGTGCAGTCTGATGCAGACCCGATCGTCAAAGTCGCGGGTGACGCCAAGGACGGCAAAGATGCCAAGCCACACTACGTTCTGGCCGGTGAGCCGGGCGAGGGTGCCATCTATGCCGGTCCTGACAACGACATCCTGAACGAGGCGCACTACGTGCCGAAGTGGGTCAAGGTCAGCCCGTTCTTTGCGATGCTGATCGGTTTTGCCGTGGCGTATTGGTTCTACATCGTGAACCCGTCGCTGCCCAAGCGGCTCGCCGAGAGCCAGCGTCCTTTGTACCTGTTCCTGCTCAACAAGTGGTACTTCGACGAAATCTACGACTTCATTTTTGTCAAACCAGCTTCGGCTCTGGGCCGGTTGCTTTGGAAGCGTGGGGACGGGGCCGTCATTGATGGCGGGATCAACGGGCTTGCCATGGGCATCGTGCCGTTCTTCACCCGCCTCGCAGGCCGGGCGCAGTCTGGATATATCTTCACCTATGCCTTTGCCATGGTGATCGGGATGGCCATCCTGATCACATGGATGACGATCGCCGGAGGGGCGCACTAATGCTTAGCAGTCTTCTTTCTATCGTCACTTTCACCCCGGCGCTGGGTGCGCTGATCATGGCGCTGCTGCTGCGCGGCGGGGATGAGGCGGCAGACCGCAATGCCAAATGGCTGGCCATGGCCGCCACATCGGCGACTTTTGTCATCTCGCTGTTCATCCTGTTCCAGTTCGACCCTTCGGACACCGGGTTCCAGATGGTCGAAGAAGCCGATTGGCTGCTTGGACTACAGTACAAGATGGGCGTCGACGGTATTTCGGTGCTGTTCGTCTTGCTGACCACATTCATCATGCCGTTGGTGATCGCTGCCAGCTGGGATGTGAAGACGCGGGTCAAGGAATACATGATTGCGTTCCTCGTTCTGGAAACGCTGATGCTCGGTGTCTTCATGGCGCTTGATCTGGTTCTCTTCTACGTCTTCTTCGAAGCCTGCCTGATCCCCATGTTCCTCATCATCGGGATCTGGGGCGGGGCGAACCGTATCTACGCCAGCTTCAAGTTCTTCCTCTATACCTTCCTCGGCTCGGTTCTGATGCTGGTTGCCATGGTTGCGATGTATGCGGATGCGGGCACCACCGACATGGTACGCCTGCTGCAGCACGAGTTCGCGTCCGACAGTTTCTCGATCCTCGGTGTGCAGATTGTTGGCGGATTGCAGACCATGCTCTTCCTGGCCTTCTTTGCCAGCTTTGCGGTCAAGATGCCGATGTGGCCAGTGCACACGTGGCTGCCTGATGCACACGTTCAGGCGCCGACGGCAGGTTCGGTTGTTCTGGCAGCGATCCTGTTGAAGATGGGCGGCTACGGCTTCTTGCGCTTCAGCTTGCCGATGTTCCCTGTGGGATCAGACGTCATGGCAAACTTTGTCTTCACCCTGTCGGTGATCGCGATCATCTACACCAGCCTTGTTGCGCTGGTGCAGGAAGACATGAAAAAGCTGATTGCCTATTCGTCGGTGGCGCACATGGGCTATGTCACCATGGGCATCTTTGCAGCCAACCAGCAGGGTGTGGACGGTGCGATTTTCCAGATGATCAGCCACGGCTTCATCTCGGGCGCGCTGTTCCTCTGCGTCGGGGTTATCTATGACCGGATGCACACACGCGAAATCGATGCATACGGGGGTCTGGTCAACCGGATGCCGGCCTATGCGCTGATCTTCATGCTGTTCACCATGGCCAACGTCGGCCTGCCGGGCACATCCGGCTTTGTGGGCGAATTCCTGACATTGATGGGCATCTTCCAGGTCAACACATGGGTGGCCGCTGGTGCGGCAACCGGTGTGATCCTGTCGGCAGCCTATGCGCTCTGGCTTTATCGCCGGGTGGTCATGGGCGACCTGATCAAGGAAAGCCTGAAGACCATCACGGATATGACGACACGCGAAAAGGCGATCTTTGCGCCGCTGGTTGTCATGACCATCTGGATGGGTGTCTATCCGGCACCGATCCTCGACCGCATCGGCCCGTCTGTGGCGGCGCTGGTTGAACAATACGATACGGCCCTTGCGGATGCGGGGCGGCACGTCGATGCCGCGCCGACGCAAGTTGCCAAAGCAGACCATTAAGGGGACGCGGCCATGATCTCGGCTGATCTGAATATCATCCTGCCCGAAATCCTGCTGGCTGTTTTTGCCATGCTGGCTCTGCTCGGGGCGGTGTACACCGGCAAGGACAAGCACGCGACCGTACTGGTCTGGGCTACCTCAGCGATCTTTGTCGCCCTTGCGTTCTGGATTGGCAGCACTGGCGGTGCCGCGCAGGTGGCATTCAACGGAATGTTCATCGATGACGGGTTTGCCCGCTTTGCCAAGGTCACGATCCTGCTTTCGGCGGCGGCGGTTCTGGTCATGTCTGCTGGCTACATGGAACGCCGCGGCATTTTGCGGTTTGAATACCCGCTGCTGATCGCGCTGGCTGCGGTTGGCATGATGATGATGGTCTCCGCTGGTGATCTGATGGCGCTCTACATGGGGCTCGAGCTGCAGTCTCTGTCGCTCTACGTTGTCGCCTCGCTGCGGCGAGACTCTGCCAAATCCACAGAAGCCGGCCTGAAGTACTTTGTGCTGGGCGCGTTGTCTTCGGGTCTGCTGCTCTATGGCGCTTCACTGGTCTATGGCTACTCCGGGACAACACTGTTCTCCGGCATCATCGAAACTGCATCGCATGGCGATATGTCAGTGGGCTTGCTGATCGGTCTGGTGCTGGTCATCTCGGGCCTGGCTTTCAAGGTTTCCGCGGTTCCGTTTCACATGTGGACACCGGACGTCTACGAAGGCTCGCCCACACCGGTCACGGCCTTCTTTGCCACGGCGCCCAAGGTTGCGGCCATGGCACTGTTCGCCCGTGTCATGCATGATGCCTTTGGCGGTGCGGTCGGCGACTGGCAGCAGGTCGTGGCGCTGATTTCCGTGCTTTCGATGTTCCTCGGTGCGATTGCCGCTATCGGCCAGCGCGATATCAAGCGTCTGATGGCATACTCGTCCATCGCGCATATGGGCTACGCCTTGATGGGGCTGGCCGCCGGTACGGTGCTGGGCGTTCAGGCGATGCTGATCTACATGGCGATCTACGTGACAATGAATGTCGGCACCTTTGCCTTTATCATGTCCATGGAACGCGACGGGCAGCCGGTGACGGATATCGATTCGCTGGGACTGTACTCCAAGCGTGAACCGGGCAAGGCGATGGCAATGCTGGTGTTGCTGTTCAGCCTTGCAGGGGTTCCGCCGCTGGTTGGTTTCTTTGGCAAATTCTATGTCCTGCGCGCGGCTTATGAAGCCGGGCTGGCCTGGCTTGCGGTGGCGGGTGTGATCGCTTCGGTCATCGGTGCCTATTACTATTTGCGCATCGTTTTCTTCATGTATTTTGGGGAAGATCGCGAAGGTGCGCTGGACGGCGGCAAAAGCCCGGTTCTTTGGGGTTTCCTGATGGCTTCGGCGGTGATCATGGTCGTTGGCATCGTGAACCTGTTTGGCATCGAAGGCGTGGCACAGGCTGCGGCGATGACGCTTGTCAACTAAGCCTCAAGTGCATTTGCGAAACGGTGGCGCGCCCAAGGCGCGCCGCTTTTTTGTTTTGTGCCGGGGGGCGCTGCCCCCCAAACCCCCCGGGATATTTCAGGCACAAAGAAGCCGGAGCGGGGCCTGGTGACCTGGCCTGCGGGATACGGGCGCCGGGTGCTGCAGCAGGTGGACAGCACGATGGCAGAGGCCGCGCGCATTGCGCCGGAGCTGACCGGTCCCGAATGGATTTTGGCCTTGCAACAGACAGCGGCCCGCGGTCGGCGCGGGCGGGCGTGGCATATGCCTGCAGGCAATTTTTCGGCGACGTTGGTTTTGCGGCCAGAAGATCCGCCCGATGTTATGGCGCTGCGGTCCTTCGTTGCCGCTCTCGCGCTTTTCGATGCCTTTGAAGCGGCGGCGGGGACGGCGCAGGGACTGGCCTTGAAGTGGCCAAACGATGTTTTGCTGAACGGCGGCAAGGCGGCGGGCATACTGCTGGAGAATCTGGGCGGGCCCGGTGGGCATCTGGCCATTGGCGTTGGTGTGAACCTGATCGCGGCGCCTGACGCCGATGCGGTTGAACCCGGTGCCGTGCCTCCGGTGTCGCTGCTGGAAGAAAGCGGCATGCGGATATCACCGGAGCAGTTTCTGACGCTGTTGGCCGGTGCCTATGCGCAATGGGAAACCCGTTTTGTCACCTACGGGTTCGAGCCTGTGCGCCGGGCCTGGCTGGACAGGGCGGCGCGTCTGGGTGAGGTCATCACGGCACGCACGACCCGCGATGAAGTCACGGGCACCTTCGAGTCGGTGGACGAGCGTGGCAACCTTGTCTTAAAGACCTCTTCAACCCGCGCGGCGATCGCCGCAGCGGACGTGTTTTTCTAAGCGGAGCGCAGGGCATGCTTCTGGCGATTGATTGCGGCAATACGAATACGGTATTTTCGATCTGGGATGGGGAGTGTTTCCTGTGCACCCTGAGAACCTCGACCCATCATGCACGGACGGCTGATGCCTATTTCACCTGGTTCAGCACGTTGATCAATCACTATGGGCTGACCTTGGACATCGAGGATGTGATCATCTCGTCCACGGTGCCGCGCGTCGTCTGGAACTTACGGGTCTTTTCGGACCGGTTCTTTGGATGCCGGCCTTATGTTGTGGGCAAACCTGATTGCACATTGCCGCATGCACCGCGCGTGGATGCGGGTACGGGGGTTGGTCCGGATCGCCTGGCCAATGCCGCGGGGGCTTTTGATCGCCACGGAGGCGACGTTGTGGTGGTGGATTTCGGCACGGCTACGAACTTTGATGTGGTGGCCGCCGATGGTGCCTATGTGGGCGGTGTCATTGCGCCGGGTGTGAACCTCAGTCTTGAGGCGCTGGCGCAGGGCGCTGCAGCGCTGCCGCATGTGGATGTGTCCCGTCCGGACAAGGTGATCGGCACCAATACGGTCGGCTGCATTCAGTCCGGTGTTTTCTGGGGCTATATCGGGCTGATCCAGGGCATCACGGATCAAATCAAATCCGAATACGGAAAACCGATGAAAGTGGTGGGCACGGGGGGGCTTGCGCCGCTCTTCGGACAGGAGGATCATCTGTTTGATACCATCGAAGACGATCTGACCATGCACGGGCTAACCGTCATATATAATCATAACAAGAACAGGGGAATTTGAGCATGAGCGCAGAGCGTTTGATTTATCTGCCATTGGGCGGTGCTGGTGAAATTGGCATGAATTGCTACGTCTATGGTTACGGCAAACCGGGGCAGGAACGTCTGATCGTTGTGGATATTGGCGTGACCTTTCCCGATATGGACGGCACGCCCGGTGTTGATCTGATCCTTCCCGATATCACTTGGCTCAAGGAAAACCGCGATCGTATCGAGGCGGTGTTCATCACCCATGCGCATGAAGACCACGTGGGCGCGATCGGACATACCTATGAAGACCTGGGTGCGCCAATCTATGCGCGGGCCTTCACGGCCAATATCGCGCGGCGCAAGCTGTCCGAATATGGCGTTGCGGAAACCGCTGTCAAAACGGCATCGAAATGGCCGGAAACCGTGACAGTCGGTCCATTCTCGGTGGGCTTCCTGCCAATTTCGCATTCGATTCCGGAAAGCAGTGCATTGGTGATCGACAGCCCGGAAGGCCGTGTCATTCACACCGGTGATTTCAAACTGGACAAAACTCCACTGGTTGGTGAGCCATGGGACCCCGACCTCTGGGCCGAGGTGTCCAAGGATGGCGTCAAGGCGTTGATCTGCGACAGCACCAATGTGTTTTCCGAGCATCCCGGACGTTCCGAAGCCTCGGTCGGTCCGGCGGTCGAGACACTGGTTGCCGGCGCAAAGAACATGGTGGTGGCGACAACCTTTGCGTCCAACGTGGCGCGGGTCAAAACGCTGGCAGAGGCCGGTGAACGGGCAGGGCGGTCTATTGTGCTGCTGGGCCGCGCCATGCGGCGCATGATCGAAGCTTCGGTTGAGACCGGCGTGCTGAAGGGGTTTCCCAAGGTGGTTCCGGTTGAGGATGCCAGCAGCATTCCGCGTGAGAATCTGATGTTGCTGGTCACCGGCTCTCAGGGGGAACGGCGGGCCGCATCGGCACAACTGGCGCGCGGAAAATACCATGGGATGGAATTGAAGGACGGCGATTTGTTCCTCTTTTCGTCCAAGACGATTCCAGGCAACGAACGCGGTGTGATCCGGATCATGAACCAGCTGTCGGAAAAGGGTGTCGATGTCGTGGACGATTCAGGCGGCGCGTATCACGTATCCGGCCATGCGAACCGGCCGGATCTTGAGGCGCTTCAGGATGTCGTTCAGCCGCAGATTGTCGTGCCGATGCACGGTGAGCATCGCCACCTGCGTGAACATGTCAAACTAGCGAAAGCCAAGCGTCGTCAAGGGGTTCTGGCCGTCAACGGTATGATGATCGATCTAAGTGGCAATGAGCCGAAGGTGACCGAATACATCGAGACGGGCCGCACATATCTGGATGGGTCCGTGCAGATCGGCGCGCTGGATGGCGTGGTGCGTGACCGCATTCGCATGGCGCTGAACGGCCATGTGGTTGTGACCGTCATTCTGGACGAAGATGATGAGCCACTGGGCGAGCCATGGTGCGAAATCATGGGTCTTGCGCATACAGGTCGCAGCCATGCGGCGCTGGTCGAGGTTCTGGAGGAGGACCTTTCGCAGTATCTTGGACGCGCAGGAAGCAAAACACTGGCCGATGATGACAAGCTGGAAGACGGTTTGAAAAAGATTGCCCGTCAGTCGTGCAACAACGAGATCGGCAAGAAGCCCGAGGTCACTGTCGTCGTCAGCCGTTTGACATGAGCACGCGCACGCCGGTTGTCTTTGATCTGGACGGCACGCTCATCGACAGTTTGCCGAACATTGCCGAGGCAGCCAATACGCTGTTGGCGGAACATGCGCTTCCGCCTCTGCCAAGCACGACAATTGCCAGTTTTGTCGGTTTGGGAGAGCAGGTTTTCCTCGACAAGCTGATCGTTGCAGGCGGACTGGAGGTCGATGCAAGGAATGCGCTTCTTCAGCGTTTCATGGTTCTGTACAAAGAGGTTTCGGCCAACACGGTTCTGTTTGAAGGTGTTTTGGATGCCTTGCAAAGGTTGCGCGAGATGGGTGTGCCTATGGGGCTGTGCACCAACAAGCCGGGCGGCCCGACAGAGGTTGTGTTGCGGGCCACCGGTCTGGACGCTTTGCTGGATGTGGTGGTGGCTGGGGATACGCTGCCGGTGCGCAAGCCTGACCCCGCGCCTTTGCTCCGGGCTTTTGCGGATCTGGGGGCGGAGACCGGGCTCTATGTCGGTGACAATGACGTGGACGCACAGACCGCGCAAAATGCCAAAGTACCCTTTGCGCTATACGCTCACGGGATCAGAACCAGCCCGATTGACTCGCTAAAGCATGATCTATTGATCGAGGATTTCAGCGTATTGCCAGCGACTTATTCAAAAATCTTCGCGTAGTGCGCGACAGGCGCAGGCGATTAGCCTGCGCGCCGTTCATCAAAGCTCAGCGCGATGAATTCGGGCATGTGATCGCCCATCCCAACGACGCCGCCGCGGTCAGAACCACCGCCGGATTTTCCACGCGAACGGCTGCGCCCGCCACGGTTGCTGTCGCGCTTTTCATCTTCGACCTGCGGCTGCGGCGCCTTTGGGGCCTCGGCTTGGGCCTCGACGGCTTCCGCCTGCGGTTTCCGTGATCTTGAGCGGCTGCGCGAAGGCTTGGCGGCCTCTTCGGGGGCGTCGTCCTTCTTGGCTGGTTTTTCAGCCTTGGCGATCGGGTTGTCGATCTTGGGGATTTCTTTCTGGATCAGCTTTTCCACGGCATCAAAATACTTGTCGTCTTTTGATCCACAGATTGTGAATGCCTTGCCAGACCGGCCAGCGCGACCGGTGCGGCCAATGCGGTGCACGTAGTCTTCCGCATGGCTGGGGACATCAAAATTGAACACATGGCTTACCGATGGCACATCCAGCCCGCGCGCGGCGACGTCCGAGGCGACGAGGAAGCGCAGACTGCCTTCGCGAAACCCATCCAGCGTGCGCATGCGCTGGGACTGATCCAGATCTCCGTGGATCGGAGCGGCGTCAAACCCGTATTTCTTGAGTGATTTTGCGACGATATCCACATCGACCTTGCGATTGCAGAAGATGATCGCGTTCGTGCAGGCGTCGCCTTCGGCCTCGATGAGGGCGCGTAGCACTTCGCGCTTTTGCTTGGCTTCGCTGTCGCGGCGTGCCGCTTTGACCATGACCGCAGCCTGTTCAATCGTCTCGGACGCAGTGGCCTGACGAGCGACTTCGACGCGGGCAGGGGCCGACAAAAAGGTGTTCGTGACGCGTTCGATCTCTGGGGCCATTGTGGCCGAAAAGAACAGAGTCTGACGGGTGAAAGGCGTCAGACCGAAGATGCGTTCGATATCGGGGATAAAGCCCATATCAAGCATACGGTCTGCTTCGTCTACGACCATGATCTTCACATCCGAAAGGATCAGCTTGCCGCGTTCAAAATGATCGAGCAGGCGACCGGGTGTGGCGATCAGAACGTCCACACCTTTGTCGATTAGGGCGTCTTGTTCCTTGAACGACACGCCACCAATCAGCAAGGCTTTGGAAAGCTTTACGTTCTTAGCGTAGATGTCGAAGTTTTCGGCGACCTGTGCGGCCAGTTCCCGCGTCGGGCAAAGCACCAAGCTGCGCGGCATGCGGGCGCGGGCGCGGCCTCGGGCCAGCATTGTGATCAGCGGCAGGGTAAAGCTTGCGGTTTTGCCCGTCCCGGTTTGGGCGATCCCAAGCACGTCCTTGCCTTCGAGAGCAGGCGGGATGGCCCCGGCTTGGATGGGTGTCGGTGTCTCATATCCGGCTTCGTCGATTGCCTTGAGAACCTTGGGGTTGAGATTCAGCTCAGAAAATTTGGTCATAGATGTCCGATCAAAGCGGACACTACTTTGGCCCGCGCGTCTGTCCAGGGGCAGCCCGAATGGCCCGGCGTCACGCCGATTTCCCTGTGCGCGGGTTTAAGGGGTTGTGCGGGGTTGGTCAACCAAACCCGCCAAGACCGGAATTTGCCTGTTGCGTCAGATCAATAGCCGGGTTCGAGGATGGTGATCGTTTCTTCGCCCGGTGGCAGGATAAACGTGTCGATCAGCATCGCGTCCTCGGTGCCAAGATTGGCCGCTGTCATCGGCGTATCGGAAGGCATGTAGTAACAGGTGCCAGCAGGAAACAGGCCCGGATCCATGCCTTCGACAAAGTCGGTGATCGCCCCGCTGAGCACGCAGGTGTGGCCGCCGTACTTGTGAACGTGGATGCCAACCCGAGTGCCCGCCTTGCGAATGCCCTTCATCACGACCAGCCGGTTGCCGTCTGGCATAATGGTATCGATCATGGTTTCCACGTCGACCAGATGGGCCAGACGTCCGGGTGGTGTCTGACCATTGATCTTTGTGACCAGACTGATGACTTCGCCGGGTTCCGCTTCTTGTGCTTGGGCGCTGGCCTCAGAGGCAAAAGATGCGGCGACCAGACAAAGCGCTGACAAAACTGCTTTTTTCATGATTTGTTTCCGTGCCAAAATCGGTGTTTGCAATGGCAGTAAAACAACCGGAGTTAGAAATCGCAATGAAGAATCAATTTAGAGATGGGTCGCGTCAGGGAAATGCTTGGCGCGCAGGTGTTCCAAGTTCATCGAATGCTGTCGCAAAAGCCCGTGTCTTTCCAACCGGTCACACAGCTCTGGTGTGGCAGTGCAGACTTCATGGAAAAAGGCGCGGAGCGCTTCTTCGCCGCCGCTGGCTTCGATTTCGGCGAATAGGTCATGCAGGTTCAGTGCCGTTCCGTTGCGCACCTGAGGTTTCAATTCGGCGCGATAGGAACCTTTGGACAGTCGAAATCGGTAGGCTTCGATGAAATGATCCCAATTCGATGAATGAAAGTGGCCAAGCTCAATACCGGGCAATTCGTGCTGGCCGGGGTTTTGTTCCCCATCCAAAATCACGTTGTGAATTTTGATCTGAAGGCCTTTTGTGCCTGCACGAAAAAAGAGTTTGCCAGCCACATGGCTTAGAAAACCGCCTGACAGATGCGCCCCATAGGTGGGAAAGCAATCATGAGCCGCCTTTTGGCGGGCGGCCTGATCAATATGGAACGCCTTGAACGCAGTCGCTTTGCTTTGCGCGCCGGGCATTGGCGCAAGCGCTTCGATCGGGCGCACGCGTGCCGCGAGGCACTCTTGGGGCAGAGCGGCCAGTTGCATGTCTATCGGGCTGCCGGGAATCAGGAATTCATCCACATCGATATGGGCCAGCCAATCCACTTCGGTTTTGCGGTTGTTGGCGTGCCGGGCGTTCATGGACTGGCGCACCTGATGTTTCTCAGGTCGCCCCTTGCGTTTGTCCCACCACGCGTCATCGGTCTGCACCGCCCGGATCTTGGGGTGGGCCTGCAGGGTGTTCAGCGTTTCGGATGCCTGTTCGTCGAGGTAAATGTAGAGCCGGTGCGCGCCCAGTTCCAAATGCCAAGCGGCAAAGTCGAGCACCGCGTGCAACGGCGCCTTGATGGTCGATACGATTCCCCATTTGAGGTCTGTCATGGTGCAGTCCCGAACACCCGCGACACCGCAGCATCCAGATCAAGCTCGCACCGAAGCAACATTTTGTGCTGACCCAGTTTCTTGCGCAGCTCCGGCGTATCGGCGCAGACTTCGTCGAAAAAGGCGCGCAGCCCTTCGTCGCCTTCCTCATCAGCCAGAAAACCAAGCAGTTCGGCCTGTCCCAATTCCGGACGTTCCGACCGGGCGCGGTAGGATCCCTTGCTTCTGCGGAACTCAAGATGATTGCGGAAGTGATCCCAGCTGGGCGCATGCATGTGTGCCAGATAGAGACCATCCGGTTTGATCCGGTTCGTGGCATCCGCCCCGCGATATTTAAGCGTATGAATGCCCAGCCGCGTGTCTGGGATGCCGGTCCGGGCAAAGACCTTGCCGGAGGTGTGTGACAAAAAACCCCCGTAAAGATGCATGCCGAAGGTCGGGTATATGTCCTGCAACTGTGCCTTTGGGACGCCAGCTTGTTTGTGGGTCAACTTGAAGTGGCAGGGCGTGCCGTCTTCGCTTGCCAAGGCTTCGGCTGGGGGGATGCGGGCGAGGGCGCAGGCCGGTGGAACGGTGGCGAGCCTGTCGGACAAACGGCCATCCGAAAGAATGAACTCATCGACGTCGATGTGGCCCAGCCAATCCAGCGAATGCTCCAACGCGCGCAGGCTGCGGGTCGCATTATGGGCCTGACGCTGCTGATGGGCTGCCATGCGCGGTTTTCCGGTGTCTTGCCAATAGGCGTCATCGCATTGCGTGATGCGGATCGCCGGGTGACGCGTCAGGAACTCTTCTGCCTGATGATCCGGTTGGTCGAGGTAGATCTGGATGAGCGATGCGCCCATTTCGATATGGTGCGCAGCAAATCGCGCGATTTGGGGCAGGGGGGCCTTGATCGTGCTGACCAGCCCCCAACGCAGCGTTTCACTGTCTAGATGCAAACGATCATGCGGGACAGGCGCGATATTGGAGGGTTTGACCTTGTCCTTCTGAAGCCGTTCCTTGCGGGACTTCATTGTTCGGAGGCGCTTGAACACGGTGCGGGGATCGGTTGTCAGGTCTTCGATCAGCCCATGCGCAAGCGGGGCGATGACAGTATCGCCCGCTGCTTCCTGCCAAAGTCGGGCGATCAGGTTCACATCCAGCCCGCCGCCTGTCAGCGAGTAGCTGTCCATATCCAGTGGCAGCACCGCCCGCTGTTTTCCATCAAGTGCAAAGGCGCGGTCCGGGGTATGCCCAGAGTAAAGCCGTTCGGATTCATAAAGTTTCATCATGCCGAAGAGGGCGGTCAGCGCCAATCCGACCGAGCGCTGCGTCGCCGTTGCGCCATGATCACCAAAGGTGGTGATGGCCGAGACTTGCCAGCGCTGATCGAGATGGCTGCGCAGATGATCCCCGTGTTCGGCCCAAAGCCTGTTGAACAGGGCAGGCACCTGTGCCGGGAAGTTGCGTTTTCGCAGATGAGAGATCAGCATTGCATTGAGGTAGCAGAGTTCCGACAGGCCGGTGAGTTCCTTG
>JAHDIS010000018.1:0-30103 GCA_020630695.1 Paracoccaceae bacterium
TGGCGATGTGCATTGCGGTGGGGAAGGTGTCGTTGGACGACTGGCCCATGTTGCAGTGATCGTTGGGGTGAACCGGGTCTTTTGATCCGATCTCGCCGCCCAGAATTTCGATCGCCCGGTTTGCGATCACTTCATTGGCGTTCATGTTCGACTGGGTGCCAGATCCGGTCTGCCAGACGACAAGCGGGAAGTTGTCATCGAATTTGCCGGCCACAACTTCCGAGGCGGCCTGAACGATGGCGTTGCCCAGTTTTGCGTCCAGTTTTCCGGATGCTGTGTTTGCCTGTGCGCAGGCCTGTTTGATAACGCCCAGCGCCCTTACGATCGCGACGGGCTGTTTTTCCCAGCCAATCGGAAAGTTCATGATCGAGCGCTGCGTCTGAGCGCCCCAGTACTTGTCCGTCGGAACCTCAAGGGGGCCAAAGCTGTCGGTTTCTGTGCGGGTTGCGGTCACGGCTCATCCTCCTGCAAGCAAGTTGCGCCTGTCATACCCTGCGCAGGATGAAAGGCAAGGATGTATACCATAGGATACCGCAAACATGCGGCGCTATGACCAAAGTTTTCAATGGATAGCAGCCAAAACAGCCAATCGCTTACTTGCGGAAGCGATCCAAACTGACCACTTCGGCGTCTTGTTGCTGCGGTTCGGGATCGCTGTCTGGCTTGGGTGCGCCGCCGCCCGGTCCGTCGGTCGGACCCGAGGGCGGCTTTGGATCACCATCCTCGTCGTCGTCTTCATCCTGACTTTCGAAACGCAGTCCGAATTCGACAGATGGGTCTACAAAGGTGCGGATTGCGTCGTAGGGGATGTAAAGCCGTTCGGGCGCGTCCCCAAAGTTCAGCGAAACCGCAAAGCCTTCGTCTGTAACATCAAGCCCGTCGTACCAATGCTGCATCACCACGGTCATTTCTTCTGGGTAGCGGTCCGAAAGCCAATCCGCGAGTTCGGCATCAGGGTGCGACGTGTCGAAGGTTATGAAAAAGTGATGATCCCCGGGCAGGCCGTTGTCCCGCACATCTTCCAGCACGTTCTGGATCAGACCGCGCATCGCGTTGTGCATCAGTTTGCCGTAGTCAATGCTGCCAGACATGATCATCCCCTGGATCGCAGGCAACGGCGCAAGGCCTGCCCAACTGGTGTTGAAGATCAGCATATTGCAATTGACGCTGAGGAAAAGGGCTGAATTTCACCATAGCGCGTGCAAAACCAGTCCAGCCGTCGCACAGCAGATCAAAGTCAGCAAAACCCCGCGCCGTAAAGGCCCAAGCAACACGGCAGCCAGCCCGACAAGCGGCAAACTTTGCCAGATGAGCGATGAAAAAACAGGCATTGTCAGCCCCATGAGGCCCAGATCAACGGTTCGCACCTCGTCAAAGAGCACGTGGAATGCGAACCAGAGCGACAGATTGGCAATGACCCCGACCACAGCAGCGGTGATAGCGGCAAGCGCGGCAGACAATTTGGGCCGGTCAACCAAGGTATCCACCAAAGGGGCCCCGGCAAAGATCCACAAAAAGCACGGCACAAACGTCATCCAAAGTGTGACGATCCCCGCGGCAACGGCCACAGCCCATCCGCCCTGCGTATGGCCGGCCAACATACCCACAAACTGCGTAACCAAAATCAAAGGTCCGGGCGTGGTTTCTGCCAGTCCAAGGGCGTCGACCATTTGTGGTGCATCCAGCCAGCCGCGAACCTGAACGACTTCCTGTGCCATATAGGCGAGTACGGCATAGGCACCGCCAAAGGTGACCACGGCAAGCTTGGCAAAAAATACGCCAAGATCGAACAACAAGCTTTGCCCAGCGCCATACAAGACACCGAGGGGCAGAAGCCACAGCACCAGCCAGAACACAATTGTTCGCAACGGCAGTTCCATGGGCGGTGCGCGAGGGCCCACAGCGGTTGCTCCATCCGCGCGTATATAGCCAACACAAGCAGCAGCGGCGATCACCAGCGGAAAAGGCAGGGCAAAAACAAACAGGGCAACAAAAGCCGCAAGTGCCAGCAGCATCTCTGCGGTCCCCTTGAGGGCCTTTGACGACAGTTTGATCATCGCCTGCGCGACAATGACGATCACAGCAGCCTTGATGCCCATCATCAAGGCTTGGGTTTCGGGCTGTGCGCCGAATTGGGCATAGGCCAACGCCAGCGCCGCGATCACCGCCGCGCCGGGCAGCACAAACAGCAAACCGGCCAGTACACCGCCTTTGACACCATTCAACTTCCAACCGGCGTAGGTGGCCAGTTGCATGGCTTCGGGGCCGGGCAAGAGCATGCAAAAGCTCAGCCCCCGCAAGAATTGGTCTTCGCTCAGCCAGTCCCGCTGTTCCACCAGTTCCCGATGCATCAGGGCAATCTGTCCTGCGGGCCCGCCAAACGACATCAGCCCGATCCGTCCAAAGACACGAAACAACTCTGACATGGGGGCCGACATATCAGCCAAGAACCTGTGAGAGTTCGCGCAAAAGCTTGATCCGGATTGCGCGGGCATAGTCGCGGTGGCCTCGCGCGGTGATCACGAACCCATCCGAGGTGATAACGCTGCGGCGGTAGAAATTGGTAATCGCAATACCAAGACCTTCGATCGCCAGACCATTGACCGTGATACCCTGTCGTTCGGCACTGCGGCGCACACGGCTGACTTCGGTGCCTGAGTTTGGCGTGCCGTCCCCCGACATATCCACCACAAGCCGGGCGCATTTTGGCGCGGCCTGAAAATGCTTCAGGCCAAAACTCAAGGCTTCGGCTGGCGCGGTGTTGGACAAGATAAAGGCGCGTTCCAATCCGCGCACCCGGGCCGCAAGATCCGCAACCTGCGCCGCGCTGAAAGCTTGAACCCAGTCTATGCTGACTTCTTGTTTGTCGGTTCCTGACCACTGGATCACAGACAGCGCGACCTGATCCCGCACGATGATTTCCGAAATCTCAGGATCGGTAAGTGCTGCGGCTAGACCGTCGATTTGCAGACGGTATTCACCGGGATCGACCGAGTTCGACACGTCCATGGCAAGGATCAGCGCCGTTTGGCACGCTTTGGCAGACTGAAATGAGGAAGCAGCCAGCAACCCGGCAAGAAGAACAGCGCGCAACATGGTACGATGGTGCGCGGGCGACGCGGTATGGTCAAGCGCCAAAGGGCAGGGTGCCTGCGCATACAACGTGGTGAGATTGTGGAAAGTGCAGGCTTCTGTTGCCAGGTGCCTGCGAACCCCGCCTTACGCGGCTAGGCGCAAGGGCTTAAGATTTCGATTCCTCGAACTGCTTACGCAGCCAGAGCAACCGGAGCACGATTGTCGTTTGCAATTGTACTTTTTTCGCCGATAACGGTGGCAGACAGCCGAGACAAAGCTAACCCCTTTAGACGTTCGTCGATCCTATTTCGTCCCCATGATCCTCAAACGAAGGATGTTTGGTGGAGACGCCGGGTACCGCCCCCGGGTCCGATCCGCTTATTACGAGCGCGTTTATGTCCATAGTTCCCGAATGAGAACAGGATGAATATAGGCACTGTGAACGGGGATGCAAAGAGCCTGCGGGGAGCGCTGGCTAAAAATTCACCGCGATCAGCCAAACAGCCGGCACCGCTTCGAACAGAAACCAGATCAGCGCCTTGGGCATTGGCGGTTTGTCTATGATGATCGACACCAGACGTCCGACAGCAGCACCGGCATAAGCAACACCCAGCATACCGTAGGCCCATGGCGCGCCAAGGATCAGGCAAACCAGACCCATGGAAACGAACAGCCCGCCCGCTGAGGCCCTCAGCTCGCTCAGCCCCATGGTGCTTTGCCCGGTGGTCAGATCCAGCGCGGAAGCTGTGTAGCGTGGCGCTATAAATCCAAACAGGCCCAATCCGATGGTGAGAACGGCAAGGCCGATGTTGATGAGGTCGAACATTGGAACTTTCTATTTTGCTATGCGTGGATACTTAGCGCGCTGGCCGCTCAGCACCAGCCTCGTCGCGAATCCATATGCGGGGCAAAAGCCCTGAATGGCCTGTTTCAACTTGAACAAGCCAGCGGTGCATTGCGCAAAACCGCCGGTTCGGACGGCGCGGTTTTGCCGGGTGGATCGGATCGGCCTTGGTTAGCCGACGCGCAACCCATGATTTGGCGAGCACGCGCCAGTTGTGCGTTCAATCCACACAAAACATCGAAGGATTGCAGAGTGCCTGTCATGTCTTGCCGTGTCTTCATAACCACTCACGGAGGAAAGACGATGACAAAAACACCAACCAAACGGAACCCGTCGGCAGTATTGGCGCTCATTCTGGCGACCAGCGTGCCTGCTGTCGTTCTGGCCCAATCGGTTCTGGACACCAATGGCGACGGACTTGTGAGCCTAGACGAAGTGCAGGCCGTATTTCCGGACGTCGACAGCGATGCCTTCATGGCCGCTGACAGTGACGGCGACGCCCTGCTCAACGCCGATGAATTGGCGGCTGCGCAGGATGCGGGCTTGATCCCGATGGCAGACGGGTAAGCCCTCGGCCTGCGCCCTGTGCATTTTCGCGGGGCGCAGGCCACTTGCCTCTGTTCGCAGAAGCTATTGCGCGGTAGCCTGATCCCATGAGGAAACGGGCATGAAGATCTGCGCATTGACAATGGTCCACCGCGACTATTGGGCCTTGTCGCGTTGGTACGCACACCATGGCGCGTTGATCGGCCCTGAAAACCTCTTTGTCATTGCGCATGGCGCGGACCCCCGCATTCAGGAAATTTGTCCCAAGGCATCAGTTCTTACGATCCCCAGAGAAACATTCGAGGGCTTCGACAAAGTGCGGGGCAATCTGTTGAATGGCATCATGGGCGGGCTGTTGGGCGGCACCTATGATATTGCCATTCGCACTGATGCTGATGAATTGGTTTGTTTTGATCCCGACCGCTACGAAAGCCTGCAGGCCGTCGTCGCCGCGCATGATGCGCCGGTGCTGACCGCGCTGGGATTTGATCTGGTGGAGATGCCCGAAGACGCAACCCTAGACGAAGGATCCGTTTTCGCGCAGCGGAGCGCTTTGGCCTTTTCCGGGCATTACTCCAAAGCGGTGATCGCCCGCAGAGCCGTGGATTTTCAACTGCACGGCACGCGCGTTGCACCGCGCCGGGTCGACGGCTTTCCTTTTGTAATGCCCCGCGGGCTGTATCTCGCGCATCTCAAATACGCGAACGGCGTGGCGTTGGATGATTCAACGCAGGTGCGCGAAGCCGTGGGCCAAAGTGGTGCCAAGGGCGCACCCGGGGCCGGATGGTCCGAAGCATCGCGTGATCGCGCCGAATTCATCTCCAGCTTTGATCAAAAGAAGGAGGTGGATTGGGATCGCGCGGAAACGCAGGCCTATGAGGCGCTCTCGGTCAAACCCGCGCGCCTGCCAAAGTTCAATCTGGTCAAAGCCCGCGCGTTGAAAATGCCGCTGCGCACCCGTTTGCCCGAACGGTTTTCAGGTCAGGGCTGACACGGGCGCGGTGGGGACTATCCCACCACGATCGATTGGTCCGTGCTGCCCGCGGGGTGTGGTGCACCATAGCTGGCCGCCGCCTCGCTTTCGGTCATGACGACGACGGCACCTTCGGCAAAGGGGCTTTCCGCCAAAGTCACGAAACGCTCAAGATCCGGCGAATATCGAGGGGCCTGCCATTGCATTTCTGCAGTGGCGAGCGCCGTGCCATCCGCGTCGCGCACAGTGATTTCCAATGCTCCCCGTACAATCAGATAGCGTGGTTCCACAACGACGCGTTCGACTCGATATTCGATTTCGGCCTCTTCGGGGACGACCGACCCATCCGGCACCACCAGAACGATTTGATCTTCGATGTCATTGAAATCCCGGATCCACATATCGTCACCGTTGGGCATGGCAAAGAAGGTGTCGGCACCAGCACCACCAAAATATCCACCGCCGTCAAAGCCAGAGAAGAAGGGGCTTGCGCTGTAACCGACGCCCGACACCAGATTGTCTGCGCCATCGCCGCCATACATGGCGGATGCCACTGAGTAGGGGTTCACGACGTTGCCAACGTTGATCGTGCGTGTCAGCGCTTCGCCCCCGATCAAGGTGTCATCCCCGGCATCGCCACGCAGGATTTGCACGCCGTCAGACCCACCCAAGAGCAGGTCATCGCCATCTCCGCCCTGCATGGTGACGTTGCCGATGCCGCTGGTCAGCGTGTCTGCACCTTCACCGCCTTCAATCGTGTCGCCGGGTTCGGCTTCGATCAAAGGTGAGTTTGGTACATCGACAATCTGCCCCGGCGCCGTTTCATCTCCGGCGTAGATCAGATCATCTCCAAGGCCGCCCACCAGCAGATCGGCGCCCGCGGCGCCATCGATGGTGTCATTGCCGCTCAGCCCGTCGATGGTGTCCGCCATATCGGTGCCGACCAATGCGTCATCCCCTTCGGTTGGAATGGCCGGAGGTTCGGTTTCGGGCAGGGTGAACCCATCCTCACCTTGACTGTTCAGCAAGGTTTCCAGCTCCGTCGCATCGACATAGGCGACGGCAGTTGCGGGCAGAGTGCCCGGATCGACACCATCAAGCCGCAAGATAATATCGGACCCATAGAAAATCGCGGCTGCACCGGTTTCAGGATCGCTGCCGACACTGTAACCCGCAGCGCTGCTGCCCTCTGCCAGAGGCACTACGATCGAATCTTCGGCGAGGTTGAAGTCGGTCACAACGCTGAGATCGGTTCCCGGAATGAAGACGTCACCGCCATCACCACCCGTCATGATCGCGCCACCTGCAGCGAGCAGAATATCGGCGCCATCATTGCCAAACATCTCGTTGGTCAAACCTTCCGTGCGCAAAAGATCGTTGCCGTCGCCCGCATAGATGGTGTCGATCCCGGCGTCACCGTCGATCGTATCGGATCCATCATCACCCACTAGGAAATCGTCGCCGACAAAGCCGTTGATCTCGTCGTTGCCCAGCCCGCCGCGGATACTGTCGTCAAACTCGGTGCCGGCAATGCTCACATCCCCGACGCCCACGCCGTTGCCAAGGTTGTTGATCGGGCCATCCGCTGGGCCTCCGGTGTCGTCGTCATCATCGCCCGGTCCATCAGTATCTGGCAGTGTTGGGCCGTCGGCGCCTTGGCTATCGATCACGGATTGGGTTTGGTCAGCATCCCAAAAGACAATGTCGTCCAACGACATCGCACCAGACTCCAGATTGAAAAAGCGCAAAACGGTTGTGGAGCCGCTTTCGTCCTCTTTCACGAGACGGAAGACCACTTCTTCGCCAACGGTGTATTCCTCGAGAGCGAAATCGTTAGGGTCTTCGCCGTCGGCCAGTTGATAAACGGCGACGTCCTCGCCCGATACAAAATCCGAAATATAGCTTTGGCTTTGTCCGGCTTCAGGGGCCTGCGTGATGAAGATATCCGCGCCATCACCGCCTTCCATAAAGGCTGTGGATCCCGCAACCAGAATATCATCGCCGTCACCGCCAAACAGCTGTGCGGCACTCTGACCACCGTCACGGATCAACAGATCATTGCCCGCCTCACCATAGAGCCCCGTGAATGTCGGCCCGCCAAAGGTTCCGTCGAAACCACCACTATCAGTGATGGTGTCCTGACCTTCTCCGCCACGCATTTCGTTCAAGCCTGAGCTTTCGGTCAGAACATCGTCGCCATCACCGCCGTAGATGGTGTCGTTCCCGATGCCGCCATCAATGCTGTCGCTGCCATCGTCACCGGCCAGGAAATCCTGTCCGGCACCACCCGCGATCAGATCGTCTCCGGCAAAGGCATTGACGAAGTCATCGCCATCGGACCCATCAATGGCATCGTCGCCCTCGGTTCCGTAAATTTCGTCGTCGTCACTGGTCGCGACATAGACAGTTCCGGCGGCCATCGCGCCGAGCAACGAAAGGTAAACTAGCATAACAGCCCCCACTGATTATTGGGGAAGGTTAACAATCATCCTTCTATCCGTAAACTGTTAAGCTGTTGGTATTATTGCAAAGCTTGATTGCATCAGGAAGGCGAAACAATGCGCTTGATTTGGGGCGCATTGTTTCACGAAACCCGCTAGTTTCTTAGCCCGCCAATGCGGCGTTCAGGTTTTCGTCCAGCTTTTCAAGGAAGCCCATCGTGGTCAGCCAGCCCTGATCCGGTCCGACCAAAAGTGCGAGGTCCTTGGTCATGAAGCCGGATTCGACAGTGTCGACGATCACCTTTTCGAGGGTTGAGGCAAATTCCATCAGCTTCGCGTTGTCATCCAGCTTTGCCCGATGCTTGAGCCCACCCGTCCAAGCGTAGATCGAAGCAATCGAATTGGTCGAGGTCGACTCGCCTGCCTGATGCTGACGATAGTGACGTGTCACCGTGCCATGTGCGGCCTCGGACTCAACAATCTTGCCATCAGGTGTCATCAATTGGCTGGACATCATTCCGAGCGATCCAAAACCTTGCGCAACCGTGTCAGACTGCACGTCACCGTCGTAGTTTTTACAGGCCCAAACGAAACCGCCGTTCCACTTCATTGCACAGGCCACCATGTCGTCGATCAGACGATGTTGGTATTCGATCCCTTTTTCCTCGTACTGCGCTTTGAATTCCGCTTCAAAGACCTCTTGGAAGATCTCAATGAACCGGCCGTCGTATTGCTTGAGAATGGTGTTCTTGGTCGACAGATACACCGGCCAGCCAAGGTTCAAACCATAGTTAAACGACGCGCGGGCAAAGTCATAGATCGAGGCATCGAGGTTGTACATCGACATGAAAACGCCAGCGTCTGGTGCATCAAACACATCGCGCTCGATGACGGTTCCGTCTGTGCCTTCGAACTTCATCGTTAGCTTGCCTGCGCCGGGGAATTTGAAGTCCTGCGCCTTGTATTGATCGCCAAAGGCATGACGACCAACAACGATTGGCTGGGTCCAGCCGGGCACAAGCCTGGGTACGTTCCGGCAAATAATCGGCTGGCGGAAGATCACGCCGCCCAGAATATTCCGGATGGTTCCGTTGGGGCTGCGCCACATTTTCTTGAGGCCGAATTCTTCGACCCGTGCTTCATCAGGTGTGATGGTGGCGCATTTGACTGCAACGCCCACTTCGCGGGTCTTTTCGGCAGCGTCGATAGTGATCTGGTCTTCGGTCCGATCCCGTTCCTCGATCCCGAGGTCGTAGTACAGAAGATCGATGTCGAGATAAGGCAGGATCAGCTTTTTCTTGATGAAATCCCACATGATGCGGGTCATTTCATCGCCATCCATTTCTACAATCGGGTTGTCTACCTTGATCTTGCTCATTACGCGGCCTTTCCCATCTTAAACGGCTGGGCAAAGGCATAGACCATTTGCTGCAGTTGCGAAAGCACCGCTAGAGCGTGGAGTTTTCATCCTGCAAATCGCGCATCCGCCGCATCAGGATCAGCGACAGTGCACACAGAACAAAGACACCGATTGCCAGCGGCATCGGGGTGCCGTCGAAGGCCAAGCCAATGGGCACAGCCAGAATGACCGCGATAATCGTGGCCAGCGATCCGATTACAGATGCCGCCATTCCGGCAATGTGGCCCATGGGTTCCATGGCGATTGCGTTGAGGTTGCCAATGGTCAGGCCAGCCTGAAAGAACAGCGACAACTGCCACAACATGAACAACCCGAACAGGGTGTTGCCGGACACGCCAAACAACAGCAAGGCAATCATGACCGCGCTCATGACCACTTGGGCCAGCAACATGGCAGACACCAGCCGGATCATGCCAAGTCGCATGACCAAAGCCGCATTCAGGAAGGAGGCCGAGGCGGCCAGAACCGCAATCGCACCAAACCAAAGATGGAATTCATGGGCGCGGTCGAATGTCAGATCGTAGATGGGTTGCACGGTCGAAATGGTCGCGAAGAGGCATCCGAACCCAAGCCCCTGAACCAGAATGCTTAGGCGGCAGGTCGGGTGCATCAGCATTTCCAACACGGCGGCCCGCAGGCTGCGCGCCTTAAACGGGCGGCGATGTTCAGGGCTTAGGGTTTCCGGCAAACGGATAACGGTCCAAAGGGACAAGACCACCGCAAAGACAATGAATATCCAAAAGATCAGCCGCCAGCTGGAATAGGCAACCGCCAAGGCGCCAAGCGATGGCGCAATGGCCGGGACGGTGGTGAAGACGATCATCACAAATGAAACGATCCGCGCCATACCGCGGCCCGCGTACCGGTCGCGCACCAGCGCCAGTGCAACAACCCGTGGGCCGGCGGCGCCCAGCCCCTGCACCAACCGTGCGATCAGCAAGGCTTCCATGCTTTGCGCGTAGGCGCAGGCCAACGCCGAAGCAACATAGATCACTGAACCCCACAACAAGACGGATTTGCGCCCAAAGCTGTCGGATAGCGGCCCGGTCACCAAAGTGCCCAGACCCATGCCCAGAACAAAGCTGGTCACAACCAGTTGCGCGCGGTTGGGATCGTTCGGGGTCAGATCCTGTGCCATCTGAGGAAGGCCCGGCAGCATTGTATCGACCGATAGCGCAACAAGCGCAGACATCATGGCGACAAGCGCGATGAATTCCTTGCGCCCGGGTTTGCGGGGGACCGATGGGGATGGTTCACTCACGATGTCCGGGCTCCTGTGGCCCGGCGGGTGCGTCATCCTTATTGGCGGTTTCCGTGTCATCGCCCAAACGTGTCACCAGCCATTCGGTGTGTTCCTGCCGTTTGCGCATGGCGAACATGCCAAACTGCTGAATGGCGACGGCGAAAATACCCAGCCCCACAAAGATAAAGATGGTGGTGCCGATCTTGCCAGCTGCTGTCACAGGCACGAGATTGCCGTATCCAACAGTCGATAGTGTGACGACGGTAAAGAAATAAGCGTCCAGCCAGCTCCAGCCCTCGGCGTATCGGAAAAAGACAGTTCCAATAGCGATGATCCCGACCGGTGTGGCCAAAAGCGTCAAGAGGGGTAGGCGTTTCATTCGGCGGGATCTGCTCCCGCGCGCAGTTCTTCAATGACCTTGACCCAAAGCTCTGGTGGCTGAGCGCCGGGAACAGCGTGCTGACCAGCCACGATAAAGGTCGGAACCGAATTGATCCCCATACCGCGCGCAGCCGCATCGCGTTCGACGATTTCACGGCGGTCTTCTTCGCCCTTCATCAGGCGCATGACAACCGCCGCATCCATGGCACAGGCATCCGCGATGTCCGCCAGCACCTCGATATCGCCAATATCGCGCCCCTCTACGAAGTAGGCCCGGAACAGCGCGGGTACGACTGCGGCTTGAACACCTTCAGCTTCGGACCAGTGGATCAGGCGATGCGCATTGATGGTCGAGGGGGTCTTCTCGATGGCATCGAGATTGATCTCGAGCCCGGCTTTTTCGGCGTGTTCAACCACGGGCGCATAGGCTTTGACAGCACCGGCCTTGCCTCCGAATTTGGTTTCAAGATATTCGCGCCGGTCCATGCCGGTTTGGGGCATGTCCGGGTTCAGCATGAAGGGCAACCATCTGATCTGAAACGGATGATCGGGATAGTCGGTCAGTGCCTTGTCCAGATTGGCCTTGCCGATATAGCACCACGGGCAAATCGGATCGGAAAAGATATCAAGCTGAATCATAACGCGGCCTTTCATGGGATTGATACCGTCCTACCAGCCAAAGTCAGGGAAGGCGAGGCGGCGTGTGAGCACAGCCTAGGTGCCAAGCTTGCGGCGCAAAATCTTGCCGTTGGGATTGCGCGGCAGACTGTCGACATGGCGGTACAGACGCGGTTGCTTGTATCGCGCCAGCCGTTTTTCAGCCTCGGAAGTAAGCCAGTCTTCGTTTAGTGGCTCGGGCCCGGTGTAGTAGGCCGCGATTACCCGGACATCGGGTTTGATTTCCACATCGGTCACGGCCACTTCTGAAATGCCCGGCACCGCCGCAAGCGCGGCTTCGACCTCGAGCGGGGACACGCGAAATCCGCCGGCATTCATCATGTCGTCGGCGCGGCCGAGATAGGCGATTTGACCATCGGGCTCCATTTCCCCGCGGTCTCCTGTCAGAAACCAGTCGCCTGAGAATTTCTCTGCGGTTGCTGCATCCGCGCCGATGTAACCCAACATTAAGCCCGGGTCGGATCGGTGAACGGAAATTACGCCTTCGGTGCCCAGTGGAACAGGCGCGCCATCTTCGTTCAAAAGCGCAATCCGCCGTCCGCGTTGCGGCCTGCCAAGATGGCGGCCGTCCGATGGCCGTCCGGGCGCCGAGGAAATGAAGGTCGAGCACTCCGACATGCCGTAGGCTTCGTAGATCTCGGTTCCGGTGACTTTGCGCCATTGCTCGCGCAGGCTCTGAGGTAGTTTTTCACCCGCAGCCAGCCCATGGCGCAACTTTGGCAGTGCCTGCACCGGCCCCTTCAAGATTTGGCGATACACGCCCGGCGCGGCGGCAAAGACACTGGCATCGTTTCGTGCCAGCAAAAGCGGGATTTGGCTCGGATCGGTGCCGGCTGCTGGGATCAATGCCGTTGCCCCCATGGTCCAGGGATCCATCAGTCCGGTACCCAGCGTATAGGTCCAATTGAACGCCCCGGCGTGCAAAAGGCGGTCTTCAGGACCCAGTGCATACCAATCCTGCATCATCATTTGCCGGGCCCAAATAGCGCGGTGCGCATGGCCAACAGCGCGGGGGGTTCCTGAGGTGCCCGAGGTATAGATCACATAGGCCAGACGATCCGGATCGCCCATCTGAAAGCCGGCTGCCGGCAGTTTATGCCATGCCTGATAAACTTCGGGGCCAAAGACCGGGGTGGCGCAATCCGGACAGGCCACACCATTAGCCCGCAGGATCGTTTTGGGTTCTAGATGATCAATGATCGCGCTGACTTCGCGTTCCGTCAGTTGTGATGACGTGGGCACCGGTATGATCCCGGCGGCAATTGCGCCCAGATAAGCAATCGGGAAATCCACTGTATTGCCCAGACGCATGAGCATCAGGTCACCCGGCCTGAGCCCTGTTTCCAAAAGTCCTGTCGCTGTACCCAGAACAGCTTGGGTCAGTTTCGCGTAGGACCAACGTTGGGCGCCTGTTGGTTTGACGACAGCCAGCGCGATCTTGTCGGGCGTCTGCGTTCCGGCGGCCAGAACATGGGCCGCGAGATTGAAAGGTGTAGGGCAGGGCGCGTAAGGCCCTTCATCGAAAACCGAAAGCATGCAAACGCGATTAGGCCTCTCGTGAGGCTCTTGCAAGCGTTAGCCGCGCCCGTTAGCAACGATGCATGACAAAAGATCCCAAATCCCTGATCCGCATTGCCCGTGAAAACGGCGAAGAAACCATCGCCGAACCGGTGGATCTGGGAACCCGCGTCCGCGAATTGCGCAAAGCGCGGGATTGGACATTGGAACAGGCCGCGAAACAGGCCGGTTTGGCCCGGTCGACCCTTTCCAAAATCGAAAACGGGCAAATGTCCCCGACCTATGATGCGCTGAAAAAGCTGGCGGTCGGGTTGGAAATCTCGGTCCCTCAGCTGTTCACGCCGCCACAGCAGGAAAAGGTCAACGGCCGCATGACTGTGACCCGTGACGGAGAGGGGCAGGACCATATAACCGCCACCTACGAACACAGCCTCTTGGCGGACAGCCTGACACGCAAACGAATGCTGCCCTATCGCGCGCGGGTAAGGGCACGGTCTATGGATGAATTCGACGGATGGGTCCGGCACGATGGCGAAGAATTTCTCTATGTGCTGACCGGGGTGGTCAAACTCTACACCGAATTTTACGAACCGATCGAAATGCGCCGGGGTGACAGCGCCTACTATGACGCCACTATGGGGCACAATGTCATTTCAATTAGCGACGATGATGCCACGATCCTTTGGGTAACGTCTCTGGGCTAGAATGGCCTGATCGCGAAACCAGCGTTCGGCTGGCCTTCCCAAAATTGGTCCATTGTCGATAGCCCGATAAAACGCACGGCTAAAGCTTGGGATTGGATATAGCGATGAGAGTTTTCTTTACGGGCGGAAGCGGTAAGGCCGGCAAATGGGCAATCCGCCATTTGCAGGCGCAGGGCCACCATGTGGTGAATGTCGATCAAACGCCATCTGGCCTGGATTGTCCCGAATTGCTGGTGGACCTGTGCGATTCCGGGCAGGTGATCGGTGCCATGTCCCAGTTTGTCGAAGGCGCTGAACTGGACGCGGGCACTGGGGTTCCGACCTATGATGCCGTTGTTCACTTTGCCGCCATTCCGCGCGTCATGATTGGCACTGATGGCGAATGCTTTCGCCAAAACACCCTGAGCACCTACAACGTCATCGAAGCTGCGGTGAAACTGGGCGTGCGAAAAGTTATCTTTGCCAGCTCAGAGACAACATACGGCATCTGCTTTGCTGACGGCACGCTTATGCCTGATTTCGTTCCGATCGATGAAACTCATCCAACGGTTCCGCACGACAGCTATGCCATGTCCAAGGTCTGCAATGAAGCGACAGCCCGGTCGTTTCAGGCAAGGACAGGCGCTGACATCTACGGATTGCGGATCAACAACGTGATTGAGCCGCATGAATACGATGAAATGTTCCCGGCGTTCATGGACGATCCGTCGCTTCGCCGTCGAAATATCTTTGCCTATATCGACGCCCGCGATTTGGGGCACATGGTCGATTGTTGCCTGAACACGGACGGGCTGGGTTACGAAGTGTTCAACGTCTCGAATGACGACATGTCTGTCGACATCACGTCGGATCAAGTGATCGAACGCTTTTATCAAGGGGTAGAGGTGCGCAGCGAAATGGAGCCGAATGAAACCTTCTTTTCGAACAAGAAGGCCAGAAAAATGGTTGGCTTCACCCCCCGGCACTCATGGCGCGATGTATTGGGCTAGGACAAATTCAGGATGTGATGAATTCTACACGACACAAAAAAGGCCCCCAGCGCCAAAGCTCTGGGGGCCTTTTTGAATGATGGATGCCGGGTTACTGACGCAGGGATGAAACCGCATCAAAGGCGGCGGTAAAACCTGTCAGCGACATATCCACTGTCACCTTTTGATCCGGTGCCAGCGCGGGCACAAGCGTGACCTTGGCAACGGCACCGGCTTTGAAGCGGTTGATGTCTTCGGCGATAAAGCCAACGCGCGCGTAGCAACCAATGGCCGCGCAGAACGAATAATCATAGGTGCGCGCCTTGGATCCGTCGACGGATACAGACAGTTTAGCTGTCAGAAGGGTTTCCAACGGAACCACGAATGTGCCGCCCGCTACCGCGCGGCCGCCGTTTTCAAGCTTGAAGATACTGGCTTCGGCAACCGATGCGCCGTTCGCATCCTTGAGCAACTGGTACATCTGGCAGACGTCTTCGCCTTGACCTTCGGGAACGCGCAGGCACTGAAGCGCCCAGTCGCCAAAAGTTTCCTTGATATAGGTCTGTGGTCCGGCGGGCGCTGCCGGGGCAGGATCAGCGGCGTCTTCTTCGTCACCCAGATCCAGTGGGCCACCGATGTTGGTGCCGCCATCGGCCGGGGCCTCTGCCTGTTCGTCTACAGTGGCTGTGTCATCGGCCTGCTGCGCCATGGCGGGTGCAGCACCCAAAGCAGCGAGCAACGACAAGAGAATGAGCGATTTGGTCATGGACGTCCTCTGAAATCCTTTGTGTTCTAAACGACCGGTTAGCACGACAATCGCCCGGTGTCAGGGCGGAATTTCCTGACTTAGCGTCTGATTGCGCGGTTTGCTGCGCAAATCGGTTCACAGCGCTTTTAATCGTTTGATCCAGACGCCTAGTGCCAACGGCAAAATCATACACATCATGTTGTGGAAAAAGTAGAAAGGGGCCCGATGGCCCCCTTCTTTATCACTCCCTGTCGGACTGGCCGACTTTGTCATTGGCCGAACGCTACGAAAGTTGCAGGCATCGGTCAACAGGGTTTTTTCAACAAATTCTCTCTCTAGAAAAATGTATGAATCTCAGGGTGAAACATGAAAAAAGGCCGCGCCCTTGGGCACGGCCAGTCTGACAGGGAGGAAGTTTGCCCACGACTGGAGAGGACATAACGTCGTGGGCAAAGTCATACTGGCATCAAGCGGTTAAGAATGTATGTTTGCCAACGGACGGTAGGGGATAGAAAACGATGACAAATGGAATTTTCGTCGGCGGTGGCGGTCAGGATTATGGGGAAAAGCAATACCTCGATCTGGGTTATGCAAACCGTCATGGCCTGATTGCGGGTGCAACGGGCACCGGTAAGACTGTCACGCTTCAGATCCTTGCCGAAGGCTTTTCTAGCGCGGGCGTTCCGGTTTTCATGGCCGACGTCAAAGGCGACTTGTCGGGGCTGGCAAAGGCCGGAAGCGAAGCACACAAGCTTCACGCGCCGTTCATGGAGCGGAATGCCAAGATTGGCTTTGAAGATTTCACCTATCAGGATTTTCCTGTCACCTTTTGGGATCTTTTCGGCAAACAAGGCCATCCCATTCGGACAACACTGGCCGAGATGGGGCCATTGCTGCTGTCGAACCTGCTGGAGCTGACCGAAGCACAGGAAGGCGTATTGAACATTGCCTTCCGTCTTGCCGACGAAGACGGGCTGCCGCTGCTTGATCTGAGCGATCTGCGCGCCTTGCTGGTCTGGATGGGCGAGAATCGCACCGATTTGTCCCTGCGCTATGGCAATGTTTCCACGGCTTCGATCGGGGCGATCCAGCGTCGTTTGCTGGTGCTTGAAAATCAGGGCGGAGCCAACCTGTTCGGCGAGCCAGCTCTTGAACTGGCAGACATGATGCGGACAGACTCAAACGGGCTGGGGCAGGTCAATATTCTGGCTGCTGATACCCTGATGAGCAGCCCGCGTCTTTATGCAACGTTCCTGTTGTGGCTGCTGTCCGAGCTGTTCGAAGAACTGCCCGAGGTTGGCGATCCGGACAAACCCAAGCTGGTTTTCTTCTTTGACGAAGCGCATCTGTTGTTCGATGACGCACCAAAGGTGCTGGTCGACAAGGTTGAACAGGTCGCCCGCCTGATCCGGTCAAAAGGCGTCGGGGTCTATTTCATCACCCAGAACCCGGACGACATCCCCGAGGACATTCTGGGCCAGCTTGGCAACCGGGTGCAGCACGCGTTGCGCGCCTTTACGGCGCGAGACCGCAAAGCGCTGCGGATGGCGGCCGAGACATATCGGGAAAACCCCGACTTCGATATCGAAAGCGCAATCCGCGAAGTCGGTGTCGGCGAAGCGGTGACATCGATGCTGCAGCGTAAGGGCGTGCCGGGCATGGCGCAGCGCACCCTGATCCGTCCGCCTTCATCCCAACTGGGCCCGATTACTGCCGCCGAACGCGGTGGTGTGATGGGCGCCTCTGATCTGTCCGGCAAATACGATGAACGGCTTGACCGTGAATCTGCCTTCGAGATGCTCAAGGAACGCGCGGCAAAGGCCGCAGCCGAAGCCGAAGAGGCGGAACGCCGCGAAGAAGAGGCCGAGGCCGCAGAGCGCGAATACAAAGCCGCGCGCCGTTATTCCGGAACCCGGGTGTCTCGCTCGTCCTCCAAGAGCAGCCGCAAGAAAACCGGCTTTGGCGAGGCGGTCGCAGATGTGGTCATCAAGGAACTGAAGGGCACAACAGGCCGACGTATCGTGCGCGGCATTCTGGGTGGGCTGTTCAAAGGGCGCTGATCCGCCAGCAGAAAAGGAAACTGCGATGTTCTTGCGCAATGCCTGGTACGTGGCTGGTTGGTCCAGTGAAATCGGCGATGATCTGCATCCTGTCACGGTGTTGGGTGAAGCCATCTGCCTGTTCCGGGCCGAAAACGGCGACTACATCGGTCTGGAAGATGCCTGCCCGCATCGCAAATTGCCGCTGACCAAAGGGCGGCGCAAAGGCGATACTGTGGAATGTGGTTATCACGGCCTGACATTTGACTGCGCGGGGCAATGCGTCTGGGCTCCGGGTGGTGGGCGCATTCCTTCCAGTGCCAAGGTGCGGGCCTATCCCTGCCATGAAAAATACGGGCTGGTCTGGATCTGGATGGGCAATCCGGCGCTTGCGGATCCTGCCGATATTTTCGAAATCGAAAACTATGACAATCCCGGATGGGGCATCAACAGAGGCGCTGCCATGGCGCTTGACTGCAACTATTTGCTGATGTGTGACAATCTTCTGGATCCCAGCCACGTCGCATGGGTGCACGAAGGCAGCTTTGGCCAGTCCGCGACCCGCGACACACCGCTGCGCGTCACCAAAACGGACGACGGGGTGATCGTGCATCGCTGGATGATGGATGTCGAGCCAGCCCCGTTTTACAAAAAGGTCATTGGCTTTGAAGGCAATTGCGACCGCAAGCAACACTACGAAGTGCGCTATCCCGGGCATGCGATCATTCGCGCGATCTTTACCCCTGCAGGAACGGGCGGCGAAGACGGACCGCTGCACGAAGACACCTTCATCATGGACAGTTTCAATTTCATGACGCCCGTCAGTGAAAGCGAAACCCGGTATTACTGGTTCCAGCTTCGCAATATCCGTCCTGACGACGAAGATCTGTCCAAACTCATGAGCGAAGACGTTCGCAAAGCCTTTGAAGAAGATCGTGCGGTTCTGAGCGAAGTTCAGAAAGGAATGAGCAGCAAAACCTCTCCGCACATCGACTTGCCGATTGATGCGGGTCCCTTGCGGTTCAGACGCCAGCTTCAGGCAATGATCAACGAAGAAGCCCAGGTCGACGCGCAGATGGCTGATTGACGTCCAGACCCGCGCGGGATCAGGTCAGATCATCCACCCAGGACGGCCACTTCAACCCGGCGGCAACCTTGGCGTCCAGCTCGGCTTCCTGCACCTTGATGCTCTCCAGCCGTTCGATCACGGCGTCGATGCGGGCAAAGGGAACAACAACGACGCCATCTCGGTCTGCCACGATCATATCGCCCGTTTCAATCTGCTGTCCCGCGACCTGCACCGCATAGCCCACGCGTCCGGGGCCGGACATAAAGGGAGAGGCGGGTGTGATACCGGCACACCAGACCGGCAAACCGGCCTCTAGAATTCCGTCATAGTCGCGCACGGGTCCGTCTGTCACAAAGCCGGCGGCCCCGCAGTTGCGCAGCATGCCGCACAAGCGGTCGCCGCCAGCGGCGCAGCCGAGATGGCCACTGAAACCACCAATCACGACGTCACCGTCCTGAACAAGGGGCAGGGCGGCAAAGGTAGCCAAGACATCAGCCGGACCGTTGTCCGCTGTCAGCGCGGGTCCTGCGACATGCGCTGGAAGAACGCCGGACGTGTCCAATTGGGCGACCTGTTGCTCCAAAGCACCGCCACCGCCCAGTGCATCGGCAACAAATCCGGTTGGGACCGATTGAAACGCGGCGATCTGCTCAGCGCTCGGACGGCTGCGCGTCGGGTTCACGCTGAGCGTGGCGGGAAGTTCGATCATGGTCAGGCCTTGTTTTGGTTGTCCTGACAGGCTGGCCCATCAGGGTTCCGTGCGCAAACAAAAACGCCCGGAGACAGGCTCCGGGCGTTAGATAGTTTAGTCGTTCAGGATCAGTTGGCCGAGGCCAGTTCCTTTGGCAGACGGAATGTCCACAGCAGGCCACCTTGGTTCAGGTAGTTGACCTTCTTGGCCACTTCACCACCCCAAAGCGGAACCGCACCGCCCCAGCCGGAGATGACCGATACAAACTGTTCGCCATCCTGTTCCCAGGTGATCGGCTGACCCACGATGCCAGAGCCGGTCTGGAAGGACCAAAGCTTTTCACCGGTTTCATCGTCCAGCGCGACAAACTCACCTTCCGGTGTGCCGTAGAACACCAGACCACCGGCGGTCGCCATGACGCCACCCCAGAGAGGCGCATCGTTCTTGGCTTCCCAAACCACTTCGAGCGAGTCCGGATCAATCGCTTTGAGCGATCCAATGTGGTCTTCGTAGTTCGGCTTGATCGTGAAGCCGGAGCCAAGGTAGGCCGCACCCTTCTTGTAGGTCACAGGTTCGTTCCAGATATCCATGCCCCATTCATTCGAAGGCACATAGAAGTTGCCGGTCTTCTGGCTGAAGGCCATCGGCATCCAGTTCTTACCACCAAGGAACGACGGGCTGGCAAAGACGACTTCGCCCTTCTTGCCGTCGGCCGCATCGGCAGGATTGCCCGGACGGTTGTCTTCGACAAAGATCGGACGCCCTGTGTCATCGATACCTTCGGCCCAGGAGATGTCCTTGACAAAAGGTGTCGCACCGACAAAGCCGCCATCAGCCGCGTCGAGAACATAGAAGAAACCGTTCCGGTCAGCTGTGGCCAGACGCTGGTTACCGTCGCGGTCATCATAGGCAACCACTTCGTTCACGCCATCGTAGTCCCAGCCTTCGCGTGGAGTGGTCTGGTAGTGCCACTTGATCTCGCCAGTTGCCGGATCGATACCAATCCGCGAGGCCGCATAAAGGTTGTCACCTTTGTTGCCTTCGGTGGGCGTGCCAGCATTGCGCAGGTGGCTGTTCCATGGAGCAGGGTTGCCGGTTCCGAAAATGATCGTGTCGGTCCGCGCGTCATAAGATCCGCCAAGCCATGTCGCACCACCGCCGGTCTTCCACATGTCACCGGGCCATGTCGCATTCAGCGTGCCGGTCATGGTGCTTTCTTCGCCATTCAGCATGCCCATGTGGCCTTCGATCACCGGACGGTTCCAGACCAGATCACCGGTGTTCACATCCCGCGCCTGAACGGCACCAACGATGCCAAATTCACCGCCAGAGTTACCGGTAATGACCAATCCGTTCACGATCATCGGCGCAGCGGTGTAGGAGTATCCGGCCTTGTAGTCGTCGATCTTGTCGCGCCAGACCACGTCACCTGTGTCCTTGTTCAGCGCAACGATCCGGGCATCCAAGGTGCCAAAGATGATCTTATCGCCGTAGATCGCCGCACCGCGGTTGATCACGTCACAGCAAGGCAGGATGCCTTCAGGAAGGCGGGCATCATACTGCCAGATTTCCTTGCCGGTTTCGATGTCGATGGCATAGAGGCGCGAATACGAGCCGGT
This sequence comes from Paracoccaceae bacterium, assembly GCA_020630695.1. Classification (GTDB taxonomy): domain Bacteria; phylum Pseudomonadota; class Alphaproteobacteria; order Rhodobacterales; family Rhodobacteraceae; genus Thalassococcus_A; species Thalassococcus_A lentus. The sequence goes on from JAHDIS010000018.1 coordinate 20,958, forward strand.
GATATACATCACGCCGTCATAAACGATCGGCTGCGTTTCCTGGCCGCGCTGCTTTTCACCACCAAGGCTGAAAGCCCAGGCCGGAACGAGGTTCTTGACGTTGTCCTTGTTCAGCGTCTCCAGCGGCGAATAGCGCTGCAGATGGCGACCCATGCCGTTGGTAACAACCTGATTGGTCATCATCTGGTCGTTGGCGATCATCTCTTCGGTCACCTCGGCCTGCGCACCCGTGGTGGCAATCAGGCCAAAGATGGCTGCGGCGACGAATCTGTTCATATCATTCCTCCCATGAACATGGCTTCGTTGTGGGGACGACTTGTGGCGATGCAATGCACTGCGCACAAAACGGCCGTATGTTCGCCGATCAGTATAAACAAAGGCCATTTTCGCGGAACGCGGCTTAGGTCGTACGACCCTTGCAGACTTGACAGAAGCGTGATTCGCCAACCCAACCTGATAGAATCATAGTGTCAAAAGTGAGAGGTGAGGGGCCATGAGATCAGGTTTGCGCGCATCAGGTCTGGCAGCGGTGACCGGCGTTACGATGGCATTGGGCGGGGCGGCTGGCGCATTGGAAACCGGGTCTTACGGGGTCTGGTTACAAACCGCTCAGGGCAACGAAAAGATCCGGATTGCCGATTTGGCTATGGCTGAGGATGGCCTGTATTCAGTCGATATGGACCATAGTCAATTTTCAGAACACTTTTTGTCGATGCGACCGTTCCGGTGTCTGGATGGCCCTGAAAAACTATGGTGCCACGTTCCTTATCCCTATGCCATCAATCGCAATATTTCCAACGACTTGATCGATATCGAATACGACTTTCTGTTCATCTGGAAAAAGGCGGGCAGCTACGGGATCGATTTGTGGAACGGCGTCTACTATGTGGTGAAAACAGACGGCCCATCTCTGGTGGGTGTGATGCATGAAATGGACATGAACAGCCTCTCTGTTCCGCCCGAAGATGGCGTGCTTCGTCCGGTCAACCGATCGCTTCTGGATCCGGCTGAGCCAGAGAACCATTGGTTGCCGACGCTCTTGGTTTTGCCCGAATAGACACGAACGCATGCAAGTCGTCTGGCCGTCATGCGTTGCGATAACAGCCAGACGACCGGCGCCTAGTCACTGGCGGCGGTATTGTCCTGCGGACTGATCGCAGCAAGGTAGGACAGAATGAAATCCTGCACGGTTCTGTCCTTTATGCCGACATGGCGCATTTTGGTTCCCGGCATGAACCCTGCGTTGTCTTCCATCCAAGCTCTGAGTGCAGCTGGCGTCCAAACGATGCCAGACGCTTCAAGAGCGATGGAATAGTCGTAGTCCTCAAAGGTCCCGGCACCACGGTACAGAACGTTCTCAAGCGGTGGCCCGTATGAGGCATCGTCGGCATTGTCTGCATGACATCGTCTGCATTCAGCATCAAAAAGCGATTTTCCAGCTGCGATTTTGACATCCTGATAGGTGTCTGAGGACGCGGGCATGCCAATGGTGGCAACCAAAGCGGCGCACAAGGGCAGGGCGAATTGAGGGCGCATGGTTCTCTCCTTTGCTTGAACCTGCGCCGATTTTAGAAACCGGCTTTTCCGGCGTTCATGATCCAAATCAAGCTTTCGCCATCGGCGGCATGTCCATTGGTCGTATATCGGCATGTTTTCCTGCTGGTACTCTTTCAGCCAGCTAATGGGAGGAACTCATGACGTTTATGAACACACTGCGCGCAGGCGCAGCCGCATTGATTGCGACAGCCACCGCAGTTTGTGCCGAAACACCTGTTCTGCGGGCTGCCGTACTTCAGTATGGGACCGTGAACTGGGAACTGGACACGATCAAACACCACGCTTTTGACGAAGCCAACGGGTTCTCGCTTGAAGTGCAGGGCATGGCCGGTGGCGCTGCTGCCAAGGTCGCCTTTCAGGGCGGTGAGGCTGATGTGATCGTGTCGGATTGGCTATGGGTTGCGCGTCAGCGGGCAGCAGGTAAAGACTATGTTTTCATTCCATATAGCCGCGCCGTGGGCGCCGTGATGGTACCAGCAGGAAGCCCCGCGCAATCGCTTGCGGATCTGCAGGGCGGAAAGATCGGTATTGCTGGCGGGCCTTTGGACAAAAGCTGGTTGATCTTGCAGGCCTATGCGCAGCAGGAATTCGATCTCGATCTGGTCGCGCAAACGGAACAGGTGTTTGGCGCACCGCCGCTGATCTTCAAAACTGCGCTTCAGGGTGAACTGGATGGTGCAATCAATTTCTGGCACTTCCTTGCCAAGATGGAAGCCTCGGGCATGCGTCCTTTGGTGACCGTTGAAACCGCTGCGGAAGCCTTGGGCCTGGACACGCAAACGCCGTTGCTGGGCTATGTCATGCGCGGCGACATGTTGCGTGACAATCCTGAACTGGTGAACGGCATGGCCGGGGCATCCCGCGCGGCCAAGGACCTACTGGGTACGGATGATGCGGAATGGGATCGCCTGCGTCCACGTATGAAGGCCAAGACCGACGCGCAGTTTGACGCTCTCGTCGCGGGCTTTCGCGCGGGTATCCCGGCGCCGGGTCCGGTGAACGAAGACGCAGCTGCCAAGATGCTCAAGCTTATGGCCGATCTTGGGGGCGAAGAACTGGTGGGTACCGCCACGGAACTGCCATCCGGTGTTTTTGTCCAGCCCGGCAGCTGAGCGAATATGACCAGGCTGCGTCTCGTGCAGGATGACCAACAGGCAGGCGCGCGCAAACCAGTTGCGCGCCTGTCACTTGACGGACTTGAGCTGGCGGGCCGCGCCATTTTGGGGCCAGTACAGCTTGACTTGTTCAGTGGTGAAACAGTGGCGTTGACCGGACCATCCGGGATCGGAAAAACCAGCCTGTTACGGGTTCTGGCAGGATTGGAAACGCGCCAACGCGGGTCGGTCGAGCGCCCGAAAAATGTCGCCGTAGTGTTTCAGGAACCAACACTGTTACCATGGCGGAATTTGCAGGAAAATCTCTGCCTGACCCTCCACATTTCGCCTGAGGCCGCGGAGCAAGCACTGGCCAGCGTCGGCCTGGCAGGGCGTGGCGGTGATTTCCCCGGTCAGCTGAGCCTTGGACAACAACGGCGATTGGCCTTGGCCCGTGCCTTTGCCGGATCTCCGGATCTGCTGCTTCTGGACGAGCCATTTGTGTCGTTGGATGCGGCCCTTGCCGATGAAATGATGACCCTTTTCGAAACTTTGCGGTCGGGCAGTACTGTCACGACCCTGTTGGTGACCCATGCGGAAAGCGAAGCAAAAAGGCTCGCGTCGCGTATCGTCCACCTGTCCGGTAGCCCGGCAACGCTGGATCCATAAGGCTCAAAAGGAGGGTGCGTAGCGCCAGTTGTCCGCGTCAGGCGTGACTTCGTCCAGATCGTAGCCCGCCCCCTGCAAACGTTTGGCCACGCTCAGACCATCCGCAGCGGCCTGATCCACGTACATGCGCCCGAGGGTTTCATCCCGGGCAATCCCGTGACCGCGCATCAGGTTGATCCCATGGTTAAATTTGCCAACCGGATCGCCCATTTCCGCAGCGCGCCTGTCCCATTCGGCCGATGCGTCGGGATTGTATTCGCCGCCAAAGCCGTTGTTTTCCATATAGGACATCCACGTCATGGTGCCGGTGTATCCGGCTTCGGCACAGGCTTCGAAAATCTTGCGGGCGGTTTCATGATCGCCTGACTTTGTCATGAGATATCCCGAGGCACAGAGCGCCATGTCAGTTTCGCCGCGTTCAATTTTGGCGATGTTGTTGCCCCATGTCATTTCCTCGGGGTTCAGCGTGCCGAGATCCTCTTCGCGTTCCTCTGCGCTCGGCGCACTGGCGAAAAGAACTGTCGCAATCAAACTCAGACGTATCAGCATGGATGGCCTCCTGCGCCGACCTTAGCAGAGACGGACAAGGCTTTCACGTCTGCTATGGTCGTAGATCAACTCTTGCGCCGCACCATCCCGCGTGCGGGATCATATCCCCAGATGGCCAAAGCCATGAATACAAAGGCCGCAATGCCGGTCCAAAGAAACGCGGAAGGGCTCAATTCGCCATGCAGAGCAAAGCGGATCAGCTCAACAGCATGGGTAAACGGATTGGCCGCGCAGATATCATGCAACAGCTCTGAGGACTCGGCCATTTTCCAAAGCGGATAGAGCGCGGAGCTGAGGAAAAACATTGGAAAGATCACGAAGTTCATGACGCCGGCAAAGTTTTCAAGCTGTTTGATAAAGCTGGACAGCGCCAGACCAAGAGCCCCCAGCATCAAGCCTGCAAGAACCAAGGCTGGCAGGACAGTCAGATAGCCGATGGCAGGCGCTGTGATGTCAAAGGCCCAGGCGATGGCCAAAAAGGCATAGCACTGCAGAACCCCGATAAAGGTCGCGCCGCAAAGCTTTGAAAACAATAGAAACCAGCGGGGCAGTGGTGCCGTTAAAAGCAACCGCATGGATCCCATTTCCCGGTCGTAAACCAACGATAATGAAGACTGCATGCCATTGAACAACAAGATCATGCCGCAGAGCCCCGGGACAATGTATGTCTCGTAGGTGATGTAGGTTTGGTAGGGCGGCGTGATCGACAGGCCCAAGGCGGCACGAAAACCGGCGGCAAAAACCAACAGCCAGACCAATGGCCTGACAAGGGCGGCAATGAACCGTTCGCGTTGATGCACAAAGCGCAAAGCTTCCCGGATGACGATCGCGCGAAAGGCTGGCAAATAGGTCATGGGCACAACCACATTTCGCTCACCGAGCGATAGAAATAGTACTCAGACTTTTCAATGCGGTACGTCGGTTTTCTCATGCAACCACTCCCGTTTCCGCAAGAAACCAGTCTTGCAACGGTTGACCGCCGACCAGATCTCCAGTCACGCCACGCGCGCATATCCGGCCCTGGTGCAGCAGCACTAGGTCGTCTTGCATCTGCACTTCGTCGGTCAAATGAGTTGCCCAAAGAACGCTGATACCGCCTAAGGCCAATTCGTGAACATGCGCCACCAGAGATTGACGTGCGGCGGCGTCCAATCCGACGGTTGGTTCGTCCAAAAGCAACACCTTTGGATGATGCAAAAGGGCGCGTGCGATTTCAGTGCGCCTGCGATGACCGCCATTCAGGCCGCGCGCCTTTTCCCCTGCGCGCTGACGCATATCCAACTGGTCCAGCGCCGCGTCGATCCGGGTTTCGGCGGTCTTTCCGGACAAACCTTGAAGGGCCGCGAAATACCGTAGGTTCTGACGCACACTCAAATCCAGATCGAGCGTGGGTTGCTGGAACACCACCCCCATAGCGGCAAGAGCAGCCCGCGGTGACTTCCGCAGGTCGTGTCCCGCAATTTCGATGCGTCCGTCTGCACTCGAAAACAGCTGGGTCAAAAGCCCAAACAGAGTGGATTTTCCTGCACCGTTTGGCCCGAGCAAGGCGCAGAAACGCCCGGCCGCCACGTCAAACGAGACTGCGTCCAGCGCCGGTTTTGCACCATATGAGAAACTCAGATCGGAAACAGACAGGCTCATGATGGCAGAGTAAGCCGGTCAGTACGGGTTGCGCCAGCCCGGCTATTCAATTGTAATTTCCAGCCGCTGGGTTTCACCGGTCGAGCCGGGCACCTTGAGATAGTAAGAGCCGGGTTTGATCGCGACGAATCCGATCTCCATTTCGCCCGCCTCGTCGAATTCGACTGAATCGAGGCCAAGGGGCCGAATTTCCAATCCTTCAACGACGATTTCATCCACCCAGATGGCCCGGAAAAACTCTGGCCCGACCAAGGCCAGTTCCTGACTGCCGTCGCCCTGTATTTCAAATTCATAGTAGGTACCGGACTTCAAGACCCACGGTGCAGATGTCAGCGGCATGCCAGCAGACAGCTGAATGGGTTCGAGATCTTCCTTGTTCTTGGCTGACAATATCCCGGCCAGGCCAAAGCGGTTGTCATCGTCGTCATCATCGGCCTGCACGGACAGGGGCAGGGCGCAGACCAAAAGAGCGGTCAATATCGGTTTGATCATGTGAAAAATTCCTTGTTCAGACGAAGGGTGGGAATAGAGGCCTATGGGTCCAAGCGGTCAGTTCGTTGGCCTGAACGCAGCGCCCCAAGGAAACCGGCCCACCTTGATGGATTTGAGCGCCTTGCGCGACGCAACGTCGATGACGGTTACATCTCCTGAGACGCCATTGGTCGTGAACAGCAAGGACCGGTCCGCGTTGAAATCCATGTGCCAGACCCGGCGCCCCACGAGGATGTAGTCTTCGACTTCGTAGGTTTCTGCATTCACCACGGCCACGTGGTTGGAAGGGCCAAGCGCGACAAAGGCATGAGTGTCCCCTTGGGTGAATTCAAAGCCCACGGGTTGAACACGGTCGGGATGCATGTTGGCGACTTCGAAGCTGATCTTGGTCTTTTCGGCCTGCGTGGCCACATCGAAGACCGAGATCGTACCGCCGATTTCGGCGCTGACCCAAAGCTCTGACCCGCCTTTGACAAATTCGGCGTGGCGCGGACGGCTGTCGACCAATGTGTTGGCGAACAATTCTTGCGTTTCCGTATCGATCCAATGGGCCATATTGGTTGTTTCGGAAGTGGTGATGGCAATCTTGCCATCGGGTGACACGGCCATGCCTTCGGGCTCGATCCCGACATCAATCTGGGCGACAACCGTGCGCGACACAGTATCGACCACCGTGGTGATCGCATCATCTTCATTGGCGATGTAGAGATGCCGGTCATCTGGATGCAGAACAAACTGTTCGGGGTCTTCGCCGGACGGCAAATCGTGAAGGATCTCACCGGTTGCCGGGTCCATGACCTGCACGGCGTCACTGTCCGAGGCGCAAATGTAGACGACGGAAAAATCCTTGGAAAATGTGATGCCGCGTGGGCGTTCGCCTGTGGGAATCGTTCGGGTCACTTCCATGGTTTCGATGTCGATCACCGAAATCGTGTCGTCTTTTTCATTGGTGACCCATATTTCGTCAGATAGCGCGGGGGTGGCGGCGCCAAGCAGACACAGGCTGGAAAGGCAGGCGAGAAGAGGCGTTGGTTTCAAATCGTCAGTCCTTTTGATACAGGAACCGGGGGCGCTGCCCCCGGACCCCCGGGATATTTTTGGCACAAAGAAGCAGCAAGGGGCGGTTCATTGTTTGAACGCCGCACAGCGGCTTTCCGGGGCGTCCAGACCAAGTGTGTCAAGTTCGGTTCGCTGGTGCAGGAAGCCTTCGAGCGGAGCCTGCGCCACCAGAGCACCGCGGTGGGTCAGGGCGATCGGTTGGCGCATCTGGCCATTCCAGTCGCGAAAGGTCAGGGGGCGTCCCTTGAAACCGGCCAGTTCGAAATCGGGGCCAAGCATATAGCTTCGCAATGTCTGAGCGTCGGCGGCCTTCGTGCGTGTCACCGCTTCACCGATTGCGCGCATGGCGGCCCAGACGGCATAGTCCCGCCCTTGCATGTCGCGCCCGGCCAGTTCGGCGAAGCGCGATTGCAGCTGCGCGGCGCCCCATTGTTCGACCACCCGATCCCAGACCTGCGGTGTCAGCCCTTCGGCTCCGGCGACGGGGCGTGGGCGCCACGTGTTGAACGGAATGTAGCGGGCAAAGTCGTTGGCAGCATCGGCGACCAACAGCAGATCGTAATCACCCAGTTCTTGCGTGAACAGCGGCACTTCCTGTGACGCGTTGCGGCGCATATCCGCGTCAAACGCCCAGGTCTTGCGCGCGCCGATCTTGAGCCCGAATTTGGTGGCAGACCGTTCCAAGGCCGCGGCCTGTTCAGCGTCACCGGGGCCTTCACCGGTGATCAGGGCCAGGTCGGTCCAGCGGCGTTTGACCGCAAATTGCATCAGGGCGTCCGACAACATGTATTCCGAAGGCAAGGTGTGCAGCATATTTGCGCTGCAGGCCTCATCGCGCAGAGCGGGATCTGAAGCACCTGCGTTGAACAGTAGCGCAGTCGTGCCGGCCACGCGTGACGCTGCTTCGCGCACCTGGGCAGCAGGCGCGTCGAGGATAACCAGATCAGTCTGAGCCAAAGCCGCATCAAGCGCGCTGGCGAAATCACCGCCGGGTTCGACCTGTGTGATCTCGAGAGTCCAGTTTTGGCCAAGAAAGCGGCCGGTGGTCATGTTGTCTGTCAAAGCCAGTTCAGCGCCGCGAAGGCCGAGGTCCTCGGGGATGGGATCGAGATTCGACAGAACGGGCGGCGGCGGCACTTTTTGCTGCACGAATTGCACGGTTACATCAGCGGCCTGCGCATCGGTTGGCGTGGATGCAAGCGAGGAACAAAAAGTGACGGCCAGACAAATGGCCATGGATCGCCAAGACATGTTACTGCATCCTCCCTTATGGCTGACGCTAAAGGTGCCACTCGGCATCTCAATACGACCATGGTGCAAGCCCAGTCTGTCACTTTGTCGGTTGCGCGCCACGAAAGTCCAATATCGGCGCTCTGGTTGCCATCCTATCAATGGCCTCAAGCGAGAGCCGCACGATCGGTGCGGCCTGAGCACAGCCACATCCATGTCTCCAAACGGGAGGATCTGACATGACCGTTCTGACCAAAACCGCCGTATCTGCGTTGGCCATTCTGGCAACTGGCACGTTGTTACATGCGCATGGCGATGTCACCCCGCAGGCCGTCGACACAACAGGTTTGCCCGAGGTTGGCGAAGAGTGGCTGATCGAAAACCCATATCGTGCCGAAGCCGTTGGGCAGGAAGTCTGGGCCCGAGCGGTCGAGATCGGTGCATCCGGCTACAACCAGAACTGTGCCCGGTGTCACGGGCTCGAAGTGATTTCTGGCGGTCTGGCTCCAGACTTGCGGTTCTTGGAGGCCGAGGAATACGGAGACGAATGGTACATGGAGCGGTTCATTCATGGTTACACCCAGAACGGGGTCACCAAGATGCCGGCCTTTGGTGAATTGCTGGGCCAAGAAGCTGCCTGGGCCATCCGAACCTACATCGAAACACGTCCGGACGACGATAGCATGGCCGAAGTATCGGACGAGCTGAAAGGTATTCGCGACACGCTGATCGCTTTGGGCAAGGATCCGTCCGGTGCAGACCCCGATGCAATCAAGGCGCGGCTGTCGGAAATCGCCGCTGGGATTGAGACCTTGTCCGGGGCACCCGTAGCCGACAGCGCGGCCAGCCGAGCGG
>JAHDIS010000018.1:30113-60392 GCA_020630695.1 Paracoccaceae bacterium
TCCACCGACGTCCCCGCCGGGTTCGACGAGAGCCAGCGCGGCCAGCCGGGCGGCATTTGCCATTGATGGCACACAAGAGGCTTACGTTAAGGCTGCCGAAGCGCTTACCATCGGGCTCTCTGCTGCGAACTAAGGCGATAGGCACGATGATTCGAAACTGGGCTTGGTCGATTTGCGTTGCGGCGCTCTGTCTTGCGCCTCAGGGCGTGTGGGCAAACGATCCCTGTGCCGATCATGTGCCTCAGCCAAAACCGCAAAACGCCAGCAGGGACATAGTCGGTCAGGATATGGATACGATCATGGATCGTGGATTCATGACCTTCGCTGTTTATGAGGACTTCGCGCCTTACAGCTGGGAAGACGCTGGCCAACCGCGCGGTGTTGACGTCGATCTAGCGCACCTGATTGCTGAATATGTTGGGGTTGAGGCGCGGTTCAAATTTGTGACGGCCGGGGAAACTCTTGATGCGGATTTGCGCAACAACATCTGGAAAGGGCCAATTGTCGGTGGTGCGGTGTCCAATGCGATGATGCGCGTGCCCTATGACAGCGCGTTCAAATGCAGGGTCGAACAGGTGGTGTTCCCGGGGCAGTACCACGAAGAACGCATCGCCATCGCCTACAGCGAGGCGGCTTATCCCGATGGCGGTCCGGTGCCTGCCTATTTCCGGTTCGATACGGTTGCCGTCGAAAACGACTCGATCGCGGATTTTTATTTGTCCGGCTTTGCTGGCGGGCAGACGGGCAAAGGCGTCCGGCGCTACCCGAGCATGCAGGCGGCAATGGAGGCGCTCAACGCCGGTGAAACCATGGCAGCCATGGGCCCAAAGGCCCAGTTGGAGTTTTTTGCCGGCGACGGCGTTGCCGTGCACGAACCGCCTTTGGCCGGACTGGCACGTGGCAAATGGGTGCTGGGAACGGCAGTTCACTTTGCTTATCGGCCACTCAGCTACACGGTTGGTGACGCCGTGACCGAGGCCTTGTCGAATGGCGCCGTTGAAAAAATTTTCGCCGAGTACGGCATCACTCATCATCCCCCGCAGTGGTAGCGCTGCGGCGGCTTCTAACCCATTGGTCTAATATGCCCCGAAGGGCAGCGCGCCTAGGCTGGCGCTAAGAAAGAGGAAATATCCATGCAAATGAGCGATTCCCGGCAGATCAGTGCCCCCCAAGAGGTGGTCTGGGAAGCGATTCTGAATCCGGATGTGCTCAAGGAGTGTGTTCCGGGCTGCACCGAGATGGCCGGAAACGCCGACGACGGGTTCGAGGCGACAGTTGTTCAAAAGGTCGGCCCGGTCAAAGCGACCTTCAAAGGCAAGGTCACACTGGCCGATGTCGATGCGCCCAATACCGTTACGCTGAATGGCGAAGGCAAGGGCGGCGCAGCCGGTTTTGCCAAGGGCGGTGCAGTTGTTACGCTGGCGCCCGGAGACGACGGCGGTACGCTTTTGACTTATGACGTCGAGGCTAAGGTTGGCGGCAAGCTTGCGCAGTTGGGCAGCCGGATCATCGACGGGTTTGCCAAGAAGATGGCCGATCAGTTCTTTACCAACTTTCAAGAAGCGATCGAAGGTCCCGATGACGAGGCTGAGGCAGAAGAAGGCCATGGCACCGAACAGAAAAAGAAAGGCTGGTTCAAAAGGCTGGTCTCTGGCTGAATGGCCGCAACGCATTAGGTGGTTCGACAGAACCAAACAAAATTGGAAATACCAGGGAGGAGAAAAATGGCAGAAGTGACGATGACGGTGAACGGAAAATCCGTCACCAAGTCGGTCAAGGGCAACACGCTCATGACCGATTTTCTGCGCGAAGAACTGCGGTTGACAGGTACGCACGTTGGGTGTGACACGTCGCAGTGTGGCGCTTGTGTGATCCATGTGAACGGGCAGGCCGTCAAATCCTGCACGATGTTCGCAGCCGAAGCGGATGGTGCCGAAGTTGCCACCATCGAGGGGCAGGCCAATGCGGACGGCTCGCTCAGTGTTATTCAGGCCGCCTTTCAGGAACATCATGGTCTGCAGTGCGGATTCTGCACACCCGGTATGGTTATGAGTGCCGCAGCGCTGCTCAAGGAAAATCCGAAGCCAACCGAGGCCGAGGTGCGCGACTACCTTGAAGGCAACATCTGCCGCTGCACCGGCTACCACAACATCGTTAAGGCAATCATGGCCGCATCTGGTCAGGACGTGTCTTCGATCGCAGCCGAATAACGGGCAACGCGGCGCGTGAATTCACGCGTCAGACGGACTTAACCCAGTTGTAAGGTGCGCGACGAAACGCACCGACCCAAGGGAGGAATGACATGCCAAAAGATCAAGGCATCGGCGCCAGCACGAAGCGGCGCGAAGACGTGCGCTTTCTGACAGGCGCAGGCAATTACACAGACGATATCAACGTACATGGCCAGGCCTATGTGCATTTCCTGCGTTCTGACGTGGCGCATGGCACGATCAACGGGATCAACACTTCGGCGGCCGAAGGCATGCCCGGTGTTGTGCGCATCTTTACCGGCGCCGACTTTGAAGGCGTGGGTGGATTGCCCTGCGGCTGGCAGGTCACCGATAAAAATGGCGAACCCATGCAAGAGCCGGCCCACCCGGTTCTGGCCCAGGGCAAAGTGCGCCACGTTGGTGATCCGATCGCGGCCGTTGTGGCCGACAGTCTGGAAGAGGCGCGCAATGCCGCCGAAGCCATTGAGCTGGACATCACCGAACTCGATCCTGTCGTTGACATGAAAGCAGCGGTGGCGGGCGGGGCCAAGGTGCACGACGATCTGTCGTCCAACCTGTGCTACGACTGGCAGTTCGGCAGTGAGACAGAAGCCGTAGAGAAAGCATTCGCAGAAGCGGCGCATGTCACCACGCTTGAGCTGGTCAACCAGCGGATGGTCGCGAACCCGATGGAGCCGCGCGTTGCGGTCGGCGACTACAGCCGCGCCAATGATGAAAGCACGCTCTACACTACAAGCCAGAACCCGCATGTGATCAGGCTGCTGATGGGCGCGTTTGTTCTGGGCATTCCCGAGCACAAGCTTCGCGTTGTCGCTCCTGACGTAGGCGGCGGTTTCGGCACCAAGATCTTCCACTATGCCGAAGAGGCGTTCTGCACCTTTGCGGCCAAAGCCTGCAACCGTGCGGTCAAGTGGACGGCGAGCCGCTCTGAGGCCTTCATGTCTGACGCCCATGGCCGTGACCACGTCACCACCATCAAGCTGGCGCTGGATAAGGACAACAACTTTACCGCAGTGCACACCGATACCTACGCGAACATGGGCGCCTATCTGTCCACCTTTGCGCCGTCGGTTCCCACATGGCTGCACGGCACGCTGATGGCCGGCAACTACAAGACGCCTAATGTTCAGGTGAACGTGAAAGCCGTGTTCACAACCACCGTTCCGGTGGATGCGTATCGCGGTGCGGGTCGTCCAGAAGCAACGTTCCAGCTTGAACGGGTCATCGACAAAGCCGCCCGTGAATTGGGTCTGGACCCGATCGCACTGCGCCGCCAGAACTTTGTCACTCAGTTCCCCTATGCCACACCTGTGGCGGTGGAATATGACACCGGCGACTACCACGCGACCATGGACAAGATGGAAGAGCTGATCGACGTCAAAGGCTTTGCTGCCCGCCGCGCCGAGAGCGAAAAGCGCGGCAAACTGCGTGGCCTTGGCATCAACTGCTTTATCGAGGCTTGCGGCATCGCCCCATCGAACCTCGTGGGTCAGCTGGGCGCTCGTGCGGGTCTGTATGACGCGGCAACCGTGCGGGTGAATGCCACCGGCTCCATCTCGGTGATGGTCGGCGCACACAGCCATGGGCAGGGCCATGAAACGGCCTTCCCGCAGGTTGTGGCTGAAATGCTGGGCATTGACGAGAACATGATCGACATCGTGCATGGTGACAGCTCGAAGATCCCGTTTGGCATGGGCACCTATGGCTCGCGGTCTATCGCGGTCTGCGGGTCGGCCATGGTTCGGGCCACTGAGAAGATCATCAACAAGGCCAAGAAGATCGCCTCTCACTTGCTGGAGGCCTCTGAGGCTGACATCGAGCTGAAAGACGGCCAGTTCAGCGTTGCAGGCACCGACAAGTCGGTGGCTTGGGGCGATGTGACCCTCGCGGCATATGTTCCGCACAACTACCCGCTAGAAGACATCGAGCCCGGCCTCGAAGAAACAGCCTTCTACGATCCGGCTAACTTCACCTATCCTGCTGGCGCCTATGCCTGCGAGGTCGAAGTGGACCCGGATACTGGCGCTGTTGATCTGGTGGCTTTTGTGTCAGCAGACGACTTTGGCAACGTGATCAACCCGATGATCGTCGAAGGTCAGGTGCACGGCGGGATTGCCCAGGGCATCGGTCAGGCGCTTCTGGAAAACTGTGCCTATGACGAAAACGGCCAGTTGCTGAGCGCGTCCTACATGGACTACGCGATGCCACGCGCGGACGATCTGCCGAATATGGCCAACTACCGGGTCGACCATTCCTGCCAGACGCCTTGTACGCACAATCCATTGGGCGTGAAAGGCTGCGGTGAGGCCGGTGCGATCGGATCGCCTCCGACCGTGATCAACGCGATCGTGGATGCATTGCAGTCCGGCGGCCACAAGGTTGACCACATCGACATGCCAGCCACGCCGCAGCGTGTCTGGGAAGCGATGAACGGCTGATCATGAAGGACAGGACCGGGGGCTTTGCCCCCGGACCCCCAAGGTATTTTTGAACCAACGAAGGGCAGGGCTCTTCAGAAGTTCAAGGGAGGAAGACAAGATGTACTCATTCGATATGGAAAGCCCCAGCACCGTCGCAGATGCGGCAAAGGCATTGGGCCAGGACGAAGCGCAGGCTTTGGGTGGCGGTCAGACACTGATCCCGACGCTCAAACAGCGTCTGGCTTCTCCATCGGTCTTGGTAAGCCTTGCAGGCATTGCCGAAATGAAGGGTGTTTGCACGGCGGACGATGGTTCTTTGGCCATTGGCGGCGGCACAACACATGCCACCGTCGCAGCCGAAGCGGGTGCCTATGCGGCGCTGGCGGCGCTGGCTGGCAACATTGGCGATCCGGCAGTTCGCAACCGCGGAACCATCGGTGGCTCGCTGGCCAACAACGACCCATCGGCCTGCTATCCATCGGCAGCGCTTGGATCAGGCGCAACCATCGTGACCAACAAGCGCGAGATTGCTGCAGACGACTATTTCCAAGGCATGTTCGCAACGGCGCTGGACGAAGGTGAAATCATCACCGAAGTTCGCTTCCCGGTGCCTGAGAAGGCGTCTTACATGAAGTTCGAACAGCCTGCCTCGCGCTTTGCTCTGGTCGGTGTCTTTGTGGCCAAATACGCGGATGGTGTTCGTGTCGCAGTGACCGGCGCATCCGAGGAAGGCGTCTATCGCTGGTCCGAAGCAGAAGCGGCTCTTTCCGCGAATTTCTCTGCTGATGCCGTACCTGCGGCGCCATCCGGCGACGGTATGATTTCCGATCTGCATGCCAGCGGTGACTACCGCGCGCATCTGGTTGGCGTGATGACCAAACGGGCCGTCGCAGCTGCGAGCTGATCCAGCCTAATTTTCAAAATGACAAAGCCCCGAGGGAAACCTTGGGGCTTTTGTTTTATTCAGCATGTCCTGCTGTCTTAGATGCTGCGCAAATCGCCTTCCGGTCCGACCACCGTAATCCGATCAAGCGCGGCGGCTTTTTTCAGCCGCACCAACTGCCTCTGGGTCATGAACACGGCCGCAGTAGACAGCGCATCGGCCATTACGGCCGTTGGGCCTTCGATACTGACGGTTGACCAGATCGGGCTTTGGCCTTGTGGGCCAAGGATATGGGTCGCACCGGGCCCAAGCGGCAGGGCGCTGGGACTGGATGTTGCAAGGGCGCCGTGGCGCAGCGTTCGCTGCCCCAAAATCCCATGTTCGGGGTCAGACAAACCCAGCCGGAACGGCCCACCGATTGCCGAGTATTCCCCGATATTGATCAGAGCGCGCGCAAATCCGCGAGCCTTGAGTCTATTGCGGATGACGTCGGTGACATAGCCCTGCGCTATCCCGTTGAACGTCAGTTTCTGGCCTTGTCCGATCTGGAGTTTGCCCAAGGGATCATGCCGGACCTTATGCCAACCAATCAGCTGGCGGGCAGGTTCGGGATCGGCACCGGTGGCCAAGGCTGACCAAAGCGACTGAACCGTTGGATCAAACAGGCCATCTGACAGCCGATGGGCTGTATCGGCTGCTTTGATCAGGTCTGAAAAGGCAGCGTCGGTCCAGATCCAGCCATCCCGATTGAGGCGGCTCAGATCTGAACCCGGTCTATACAGACTGAAACGGTTTTCCAGTTCATTGATCCGTTCAGGGATTGCCTGCAATTCCGCGTCCACCAAATGTCTCGGACCGCTGAGCGTGATCGCGACGTCGGCCCCCAACGCATATCCGGACCAGGTTTGGGCCTGTGCCAGACGAGGCGCGCAGGCAAAGGCGGCGCTGAGGCTCAGAAATCGGCGGCGGTTCATCATTCGGCAGGCACCTGATTGGGATGTCCGGTCGCACGGGGCGCACGTTTTTCAGCGCGGCCCTGCAAGATCAGTGGAACACACTGAGCGTCGTCATCGTGGATCGTTACGCAATCCAGACACTGGAAGCATTCGTCATACTGGATATCGCCGGTTTTGCGGATGGCGCCATAGTTGCACTTCACTGCGCAAAGCTGGCAGGGTGAGCCGCATTCGACCCGGCGTGGGATCCAGCGGCGCAAGCGAAGCATGCCACCCAGTGCCATCAAGGCACCAAGCGGACAGAGGTATCGGCAAAACCCTTTGAACACGAACAGCCCCAAAACCAGCCACAGCGCCGCGTAAGCCGCGTAATACCATTCGCGCACAAAGAACGTGGTGATTGCCGTTTTGAAAGGTTCGATTTCGGCGGCCTTGTCCATATAGCTCGGTACAAAGACTGTCACCGCAACGAGCCCCGCCAAAGCCACGTATTTGAGCCATTTCAGGCGTTGATCCCAAAGGCGCGATGGTTCGATCCGGGGCAGCCTGAGCAGTCTGCCAATGTGATGGGCAAACTCTTGCAGCGCGCCAAAGGGGCAAAGCCATCCGCAAAACAGACCGCGCCCCCACAGGAAAAACCCGCCGATCGCAACAGCCCAGACAAGAAGCGAAAAAGGATCGTAAAGCAGGAAGGCGTAGCTTCCGCCGGACATGGCCGTCTGCAGGGCCGCCAGCGGTGTCACAATGCTAAGCTGTCCTTGCCCCCACCAGCCGACAAACCCCAAAATGATCGCAAGAACCGACAGGCGAAGGGGGGTGAATCCGCGCAATCCGGCAATGCGCGACTGGGCAAAAAGCAAGCCCATGACGAGCACCGCAAGCAAGGCAGCAAGCGCCACCAGATCATTCCAGCGCCCGCGCAACGCTTCTTCGAACGGGGTCAGACGCTTCACCACGCCTGGCCGGGAAAAGAACCGTTCGTCGGTCTTGACCGAGGTCGAAAGCGTGACCGAGCCGACCTCGGGTTGAAACATCCCATGTTCGCGATTGGCCTTTACCGTCATGACCCATTCTGAAGCCGGGTCAAACCCCAACCGTCGATCCGTGCGCAGGATCAGCGCGGTTCCGTCATGCAGTGCATCGGGCACATCGTCGTGCAATTCGACAAAAAGATCCGCATCACGAAGCGACACGGGGAACCCGTTTTGTTCAGCGCCAATCCAATCCGGTGCCGTGTTGCGCACGAACTCAGGCGAAACCAAACCATGCCGGGCCGTTTCCACCACCAGAACCGGCTCATCGAAGGTCGAGATGGATTTGAAGTCTTCCAGTTCTTCCAGCGTATCCTCGGACAGCACGGCACGGGCGATAGAGTTTGGCCCCAGATCGGCAATCCAAAGATCGAGATAGGTTTCCTCGGGGTAGTCCAGCGCTTCGGGGTCGTCGTCTTCCCATGTCGTGCCTTGGAACAACGCCTGTACTTCGGCATTTGAAACGGTCAGCCGGGTGATCAGTCCCTGATCGATCAGGTCCTGAAAACTGAGGTCTTCAACCACATCAGGGTTGGGAAAGGCAGGCGGTCCAGCCGCAACACCGCCCATCTTTTCGCGAGCGACCTGCAGCGCCGCCGCGAGGATTGATTCATGGGCAATGCGCACCGAAGCCGTCGCTTTTGTGACCCCATCCAGATAAACAAGTCCGGACCCGTCGCTGCCACTGCCATAGGGCGTGCCCACCACCAGACTGTCGGAAATCGAGTGCCCGCGATATTGCTCCATAAAGGCATGAAAGGGCGCCTGGCCCAGTCCTGACACAAAGATCGGCTCATTGTGGTTCAGCAGTTTAACGTCGAGAAACCGGCCTTCAAGATCCAGAACCACAAGCATGTTGATCGGCGCACCGGAAAAGCCGGGCAGGGGAGCCATTGGTTCTGTTTGAAAGACGTAGCCCGCATGAGCACCGCCCGAATTCAAAAGCTCATAGACACCGTTGTCGCTGATCTGCTCACCCATCGACATGGGCGCAAAGATATGCTCGGACAGTTGCTCGGGGTCGACGGCTTCGGCCCAAAGACCAACCGCAGACAAAACCCACACACACAGCGCGATCAGAGATAGACGTCCTCCCATTCCAGCACCCTAGGCCCGGGTGACACATGGGCATATGCGACCTTGGTTGGACGCTGACGCTTTCGTGAGATCCCGTGCTGCCTGTCAGGCCCGGACCCGGCTGTTTTCGGGATCATAGGGGCAGGGCGCGATTACCGTGGCACTGATTAGATCACCGAGCAAATCCAGCGCGACCTTTGTTCCGGGTTCTGCCAGTGCGGGCTCGACAAAGGCATAGGCCAGATTGAGACCGGTCCGATGGCCCCAGTCTCCGGATGTCACTGTTCCGGCCACGCGATCTTCAACCATCACAGACGATCCGGGCTGCGCCCAACGGTCATCCGTTTCAACCTGCAACGTCACCAGACGCCGTGACGGACCCTTGGCCAAGCGGGCCTCAAGGGCGGATTTGCCCACGAAATCGCCTTTGTCCATGGCGACAAATCTGTCCAAACCGGTTTCAAACGGATCAAACTCGGTCAGCAGATCGGCTTTCCAATGCAGATAGCCTTTTTCCATGCGCATCGACTCAATCGCGCGCGCCCCAAACAGACGTAAGCCATGCGTTTGCCCCGCTTGTCTGAGGGACAGGTACGCCGAATAGAGCTGCGCATTGGGCACGTGGATTTCATAGGCCAGTTCTCCGGAAAAACTGACGGCCAGAACCGTGGCAGGCGCGATCCCGACATAGCATTCGCGCGCAGAAAGCCATGGGAATGCGCTGGCCGACCAATCCCCTCGCGCACAGGCCGACAGAACATCCCGCGCCTTTGGACCGGCCAGAACCAGGATGGTCTGATCGTTGGTCAAAGACCGGATAGAAACATCGTCGTCGGGCTGCACATGCTGGATCAGCCAATCCATGTCATGCCCTTCAGCCGCGGCAGCCGATCCGTACCAGTAGCGCTCTGGCCCCCGGTCAGAGGCAGGAAGATGCGTCAGCGTCGCTTCGGTTTTGATCATTCCGTGGTGATTGAGCAGATAGGCAAGACGAGTCCGGCCCGGCCCCTTGGGCAGACGGGAACACGTCATGCGGTCCAGAAAGGATGCTGCATCTGTGCCCGAAACCTCAAACCGGTTGAAGCCATTGACCTCGGCCAAACCAACGCTGTTTTGAACCGCGCGCACTTCTTCACCGATCACGCTGTGCGCTTCGGCAAAGCGAAAGCCGAGTGTTTCGTGGAAATCTTCGGTCGGTTTGATGAAATCGACCCGTTCCCAGCCGTTGACCACCGTGAATTCCGCGCCCTCGGCGGCCAGAACAGGCGTCAGCGGCGTTGTTTTCATTGGCCGGCCTGCCGGGCGATGTTCGTGGGGAAAGTGAAAACGGAATTCGTTTTGATAGTCCTCGATCGCCTTCAGAGCCGTCAATTCGACATTGCCATGCCCCGTGAAACGGCGCGGATCCAGAATCCAGGTGTCGTAGCAAGCCTCACCATGCACGATTTGCTGAGCGAGCAGCCATCCATGCCCGCCGCCTTCGCCCAGTCCGGCACGCAAACCGATGATGCAATAGGCATTGCGCTTGCCGGGGACCGGACCAACCAGAGGCGCGCCATCAATCGTGTAAGTGATCGGCCCATTGACGATGGTATGGATGCCAACTTCCATAAGGGCGGGCATGCGTTCGAACGCTCCTTCCAAAACGTCTGTCACCCGATCCAGATCATCAGGGCAGAGCGCATTGGTGAAATTCGGGTCGATACCATCCATGCCCCATGTCTTGCAGTCCTGTTCGTAGAATCCGACCAACAATCCGTTCTTTTCCTGACGGCTGTAATAGTCCGAGATCGGGCAACGCAGCAGTGGCATGCGATGCCCGGCTTCCTTGATGGCCGGGATTTCCTCGGTGACAAAATACTGGTGTTCCATCGATGCCACCGGGTGATGTACGCCCATCATCGCGGCAACCTCGTTCACTCTGTATCCACAGGCATTCACAACGACATCGGCGTGTATTTCACCCTTTGGAGTCTCAACAATCCACGTGTCATCCTTGAGCTGCCGCAGGCCTGTAACGGGTGTGTTCCTATGCACTTCGGCGCCAGCTGCACGGGCGCGGCGCGCAAGGGCCTGACACAGTTGGGCCGGATCGATATCTCCATCCGACGGGTCCCAAAGACCGCCCAAAAGGTTTTCAGTGGAAATCAACGGATGGCGGCGTGCGCATTCCTCAGCATCGATCACCTCGAATTCCACGCCCATTCCGCGCGCCATAGAGGCAAAGTGCCGGTATCCATCCATCTGCGCCTCGGTATTGGCCAGACGAATGCCGCCATCTCCGAAGTGATAACCCACCGGATAGTCGGGGTCCGCGGCCAAATCCTGATACAGCGCAATGGAATGGCTCTTCAGACCAACCATTGTCTGGGTCATGCCAAAGTTGGTGACCTGCGCCGCCGAGTGCCACGTGGTTCCGGATGTCAGCTCATCGCGTTCCAAAAGCATCACATCGCCCCAGCCTTCCTGGGTGAGATGATAAAGTGTCGAACAGCCGGCAATACCGCCACCGATCACAACTGCTTTGGTTCTGCTGCGCATGCCATTCCCCTAACGCTGATTTGCCTGTCTATCAGTCAGACAAAGCAATGGTTTGACAAGAGATTTGATCAAAAATTTCGTTGCCAGATCGCGAATTGGAGCGCCTAATAATCCAGACGAAAGGCAGGATCGACATGAGCATCGCCAGAAAACGCAGTGGTGGCCGCCGTGCAAAGGCCGCGCAACGGGCCGCACCGCCACCCAACCCCTGTCCGCCGGGACAGAACGGGGGGCAATACAAACCGCTCAATGAAGTGCAGATCGAGCAAATCTACGGCTGTGCACTTCAATTGCTGGATGGTCTGGGAATGGGTGAAGTTCCGGACCGGCTGCGCAATGATCTGTTGCTAGCTGGCGCTGTGGTTTCAGGCGACCGGGTCACATTTCCCAACGCTCTGGTCGAAGATGCAATCGCACAAGCGGCCAAGACCTTTGTGTTGCACGGGCGTGACGAAAACCGCTCAATTCAGGTCGGCGGTCAATCTGTTTTCTTTGGCTCGGGAGGGGCCGCGGTTCAGACTCTCGACATGGGAACCGGGCTTTACCGTCCGTCCACGCTCCAGGATCTGCACGATTTCACACGCCTTCAGGATGCTCTGGAGAACATCAGCTGGTTTACGCGCTGCTGTATAGCCACGGATATGCCGGACGAATGGTCTTTGGACGTCAACACGCTCTATGCCCTTGTGCGTGGCACCACCAAACCGGTGGGCACTGCCTTTACGCTGGCTGCGCATGTCACGCCACTTGTGGAGATGCTTGATCTGGTTGCTGGCGGCGAAGGCGCTTTTTCGCGGCGCCCCTTCGTCAAAGCGCATATCAGCCCGGTCATATCCCCTATGCGCTATGGCGCTGACGCGGTCGATGTTCTGTACGAATGCATCGCACACAATATTCCCGTTTCTTGCATTACTGCGGCCCAATCCGGGGCAACCGCGCCTGCCACATTGGCCGGTTTTCTGGCCCAGTCACTGGCTGAAACGTTGGCCAGCCTGGTGATGGTGCACGCGATCAAACCCGGTCATCCAATGGTGTTTTCAAACTGGCCTTTCGTGATCGATTTGCGCAGCGGCGCATTTGCTGGCGGCGGCGCAGAAGTCGCGCTGATGAATGCCGCCTCGGCACAGTTGTCCAACTGGCTTGGTCTGCCGTCGGGGGTTGCCTCCTCGATGACGGACGCCAAGGCGATTGATGCGCAATACGGGGTCGAAAAGGGTATGACAGCGCTGGCCGCAGCCTTGGGCGGCGGCAATCTGATCTACGAAAGTGCTGGCATGACCGCGTCATTGCTGGGCGCGAGCTTTGAGGCCTTTGTCATCGACGACGAAACCAACGCGGCGGCCTATCGTGTGTTGCGCGGCGTCGAAGTGAACGAAGAAACGCTTGGATATCAGGCGATCTGCGACACAGTTCTGGGGGATGGGCATTTCCTCGGGTCTGGCCAGACCTACGAAGCCATGGAGCGAGACTATTACTATCCCACTCTGGCTGACCGCGATGCGCCGATCACATGGGCAGAAGCAGGCGCGCCAGAGCTATGGGGCAGGGCGCGCAGCAAGGCGATTGAAATACTGAACACGCATCATCCGCAATACCTGACACCGGATCAAGACGAAGCGATCCGGCGCCGTTTGACCGGCTTGGTCTGACTGACACGTTTCGCATCACACAAGACCAAAGTCTCAGACCTCAGGTGCGGATGTTAAGGGTAGTCTGACCAGCATGCAGCAAGACACGCAAACCAACTGGACCGTCACGGCGACATCGATTCTGGGCCTTGGCCTGTTTTGGGCCGTCGCGGCCTGGATTGGACAGGATCCCGACATTTTGCCCAGCCCCGGCGCGGTCTGGCAGGTGATTACCCGAGAAGCCGCAAGCGGCAAGCTTTGGATGCATATGTCATGGACCTTGTGGCGCGTCGTGATGGCCTTTGCTCTGGCCATGGGCATCGGCTGCGCTTTGGGGATCGCACTGGGTCTCGCACCACGTTTGAACCGATGGGCCGATCCATGGGTCACGGTTTTCCTGAACCTGCCTGCGCTTGTCATCATTGTGCTGTGTTACCTGTGGATTGGGTTAAATGAATTTGCCGCGATCGTCGCGGTGGCCCTGAACAAAACCGCTATGGTCACCGTCACCATCCGCGAAGGGGTGCGCGCCATGGATCCGGGCGTGTCTGATATCGCGCGGGTCTACCGCATGCCTGCGCTGACACGACTGAGACATGTGATCTGGCCGCAGCTGGGCCCATTCGTGGCCACCAGCACCCGCAATGGACTGGCTGTTATCTGGAAAATCGTGCTGGTGGTCGAGTTTCTGGGTCGATCCAACGGCGTCGGGTTTCAGATCCACCTCTATTTTCAGCTCTTCGACACGGCGACCGTGCTGGCCTATGCGCTCAGCTTTACCAGCGTGATGCTGGCCATCGAATTTCTGATCGTTCAGCGATGGGAACGCAGCGCATCCGCCTGGCGGCGCGCATAGAGCCGGGCGCGGCCTGATGCAGCGATCCTATAAGATTACCGATTCAATGGATTTCGGATGGTCTGTCAAAGGCTCCCATCCGTCCTCTGTGATGATAAAGCTGTCCCCGACCTGAGCGCGAAAATCCGGAACCGACACAGACCCATCAACGGCAAAGACCATACCGGGCTGCAATATAGTCGTGTCGCCAGTCACCAGTTGGGGGGCTTCCAGAAAGCTGAAGCCGGTCGAACGGCCGCAGCGAAACGGATAATCGTAGCCTGCACCCTGAATAACCTCGGCATAGGCCGCATGGACGCTCTGCGCAGCAACGCCCGGGCGCAGGGCGTCAAGCGCCGCTTTCTGGCTGGCCACTGCGACCTCATAGACCTTGGCCTGCCCAGGATCGGGTTCTTCGCCAATCCAGAACGTGCGGTCAAAGCCCAGTTTGAACCGGTGGAAATTGGTCATCCCGCAAAAGCACAAAAACACAGGCTCGCCATGGCGCATGATCCGATTGGTGGCGCGATGATGGGTGCGGGTTATCGTATCGCCCGATGCCATGATTTGCAGAAAATGCGTGTTGGGTGACATCTCCGCATCGGTATAGTGATCCGCCAGTAACTGCGCGGCCTTACGGGTGCCCGCCTGCGCGGTTGCAAGCGCAACTTCGTATTCCGCCACACCGTCCCCGATAGCCTCCCGACCCGCCATCATCATGGCGTTGGCAACCTGACCGGCATGGCGCGCGATCCGAAGCTCTTCCGGAGATTTGATCATGCGCATCTTGGCCAAAATGCCGCTGACGTTGCGCACGGCTTGGCCCGTCAGTTGTGCATCCACATAGCGCCGGACCAGTGGCGGCATGGCATCCGGTTCAATCGCGACTGTCCCGGACAAAACTCCGGGCAGTTCAGCGCGCCATTCTGCGCCATCGCCATCATTCCATGGGGCGATCCGATCCACATGCGCCGCATGCTCGGCCGTGTTCAGATCAATCGAGGGCGTAATCAACAGGCTTGTGCCAAGTGACGTGACCACAAGGATCGTTGGGCGCCCGAATTCCATATGCAAATAGTCATAGTACCCGGTCAGGTAGTAGACGTTGTCGTCGTCAGTGATCAGCGCAACGTCAATGCCCTCGGCGTCCAACTGCGCGCAAAAGTCGGACATCCGGGCCGAAAACAGGCTCATGATGCGCTGCCACTGCGGACCGGCAGCCGGTCCTTGACCAGACGCACCCAGAAGTCCGCCCCAATCGGCAAAAGGGCATCGTTGAAATCATAATCGCTGGAATGCAGCGGTTGGCCACATGGGCCGTCCTCGCCATTACCGAGCAGCAAAAAACACCCCGGAACCTCAATGCTGAAATGGGCGAAATCTTCGGAAAAACTCATGGGCTGGCGATCGGGAATTGTTTCAAGACCCGCGGATCGGGCAGCGCGGACGACCGCCTCGGTCGGGGCTTTGGCATTTATGGTTTCGACGAACTCCGTGTTGAAGCTCATTTCGGCCGAGACACCATGGGCCTGCGCAATTCCGTGAACCATTTGCTGCATCAACGCTTCGATCGCGTTTCGATCTTCGGGTGATCTGGCACGAACGTCGCCCTTTAACCTGGCAGAACCGGGCAGAACGTTGCGTTGTCCATCGGTCAGAAATTCGGTCACCGAAACAACCGCGCCGGCACCGGGGGCCAATTTGCGGGCTACAATCGTCTGCAAGGATAGAACCAACTCAGCGCCAATCGTGATCGCATCGCGACCGGCCTGAGGCATCGACGCATGACCGCCTTGCCCGTGTATTTGAATGTCAAACAGGCTTTCTGAAGAGCAGATCAGCCCATCACGGGTGGATACTTGGCCGATGGGCGCACCGGGCAAATTGTGGATGGCATAGACTTCTTCAATGGGAAACTGGCTCAGAACGCCTTCGTCGATCATCGCGCGTGCGCCCAGTCCGTGCTCTTCGTTCGGTTGGAACAAAAACACAACGATCCCATCAAAATCCAGGGTTTGAGCCAGTGCCCGCGCCGCCCCAAGCAGCATCGTCATATGACCGTCATGGCCGCAGGCATGCATCACGCCCGGTGTTTTCGAGATGTAGTCGTGCGTGCTTGTCTCTTGGATCGGTAAGGCATCCATATCAGCGCGCAGCCCGATCGCACGATTGCCGGACCCCGCACGCAATATCCCGACAACCCCGGCTCCTTCATGCACTTCAACACCGAAATCGCGTAGAAGAGCGGCGACCTTTGCCTTGGTCTTCACCTCCTGAAATCCAAGTTCAGGCTCACGGTGAAAAGCACGCCGCATGTCCTGTAGATCTGAATGGTCCTGTCCCAAAGCGGTCCCCTCTGCCTTTTCGTTGCAACTTACATGCAATTCATTCGAAAAATCGATCGTTTGCGACATCGCAAGGGCAGGGTGCATTCCCACCGTCCAGCACCGGGTTGTTGAGAAACAGGACGGGCTAAAAAATGACAAGACGGGAAAGGGGTTTGGTAGGCCCGGAGGGACTTGAACCCCCAACCAAGGCGTTATGAGCGCCCTGCTCTAACCAATTGAGCTACAGGCCCACCGTGAAGATTGAACTACCAGAGCCGCGCGCCGCGTCAAGCAGGACATTGCAGTACGGCGTCCTTTGGGCTAAGCGCGCTGCAAAGCAAAGGAGAGCGCCATGTCCACGGAAAACAACGGTCTTACCTACGCGCAGGCGGGCGTGGATATCGACGCGGGCAATGCTTTGGTTGAACGGATCAAACCGGCGGCAAAGCGGACAAACCGGGCAGGGGTCATGGCCGGGCTGGGCGGCTTTGGCGGGCTGTTTGATCTTAAGGCTGCAGGCTACAATGATCCGGTCCTCGTTGCAGCGACGGATGGCGTTGGAACCAAACTTCGGATTGCCATCGATACCGGGCATGTGGACGGGGTTGGCATTGATCTGGTCGCCATGTGCGTCAACGATCTTGTCTGTCAGGGTGCCGAGCCGCTGTTCTTTCTGGATTACTTTGCCACCGGTAAACTGGACACGGACACCGCCGCACGTGTCATCGAGGGCATTGCAGAGGGCTGTGCGCAGTCCGGCTGTGCACTGATTGGCGGTGAAACCGCTGAAATGCCGGGCATGTATCCGGCGGGTGACTTTGATCTGGCAGGCTTTTCTGTAGGTGCCATGGAACGCGGCACCGCTCTGCCTGACGGAGTGATCGAAGGCGATGTGCTGCTGGGGCTTGCGTCCGATGGCGTTCATTCCAACGGCTATTCGCTGGTGCGCAAACTGGTCGAACTGTCTGGTCTGGGTTGGGATGCGGATTGCCCTTGGGCCGAAGGCACGCTGGGCGCGGCGCTTCTGACGCCGACCCGTCTTTATGTGAAGCCTGTTCTCGAAGCCATGAAGGCCGGCGGGTTGCATGCTGCGGCGCATATCACAGGCGGCGGGCTGACCGAAAACCTGCCACGGGTTTTGCCCGAAGGATTGGGCGCAAAAATCGATCTAGGCGCATGGGAATTGCCAGTCATCTTCACATGGATGCAAGAGGTCGGCGGAATTGATCGGTCTGAAATGCTCAAGACGTTCAATTGTGGGATCGGCATGGTTCTATCGGTAGAGGCCAGTCAGGCCGAGGCGCTGAAGACGCTGCTAAGCGGCATGGGCGAGACCGTTTTTGATCTTGGCACGATCGTCAAAGGGGACGGCGTGTCCTATTTTGGCGACTGAGGCAACAGGGTGGCGATGAAACGCGTTGCGATCCTGATTTCGGGCGGCGGGTCCAACATGGTCACGCTGGTAGACAGCATGACTGGCGATCATCCGGCGCGTCCGTGTCTGGTGCTATCGAACAATGCAGAGGCTGGCGGTTTGGCCAAAGCACGCGCGCGCGGCATCCCGACGGCAGTGGTGGATCACCGACCATATAAGGGTGACAGACCCGCCTTTGAAAACGCGCTCGCAGCTGCAATCGCGCCGCATGGGGCCGATATCATTTGTCTGGCCGGATTTATGCGCGTGTTGACCGCAGGCTTTGTGACGCCTTGGCAGGGCCGAATGTTGAATATCCATCCATCCTTGCTGCCGAAATATCGCGGCCTGAACACCCATGCGCGGGCCATCGAAGCCGGTGACAACGAGGCCGGCTGCACAGTTCACGAGGTGACGGCCGAATTGGACGACGGGCCTATTCTGGGTCAGGCCCGGGTGCCGATTCACGAAGGCGACAGCCCCGAACAGCTGGCTGCGCGGGTTCTCAAGCAGGAACATGCCCTATATCCGGCCGTTCTGAAACGCTTTGCGGCCGGGGACCGTACGCCTATTACTCTTGGTTAGAGGACGATTTCCCTTTTTATGGCTTTGCTTCTATGATCCACCTAGGGGTGAAAAACGAACCGACCGGAACAAGCGAACAAGACGCCCATGAAAACAATCACGACAACCGAGGATCTGGCCGACTTCTGCGAACGCGCCAAAGGCCAGCCTTATGTGACGGTCGACACTGAGTTTCTGCGTGAACGCACCTACTACAGTAAGCTTTGTCTGGTTCAGCTGGCTTTGCCCGGCAAGGACGACAAGGACGCAGTGCTGTTGGATCCACTGGTTGACGGGATCTCGCTTGAACCTCTTATGGATCTGTTTCGCGACGACAGCATTGTCAAAGTGTTCCACGCGGCGCGGCAGGATCTCGAAATTTTTGCGATTGAATACAATGTCATCCCGCGTCCGCTGTTTGATACACAGGTTGCCGCGATGGTCTGCGGATTCGGCGAACAGGTCGGGTATGAAACGCTGGTCAAACGCATTGCCAAACAGCAGTTGGACAAAAGCTCACGTTTTACCGATTGGTCGCGCCGTCCGCTGACCGATGCGCAAAAGAAATATGCGCTGGCCGATGTCACGCACCTGCGGCAGATCTATGAATTCCTGAACGGCAAACTTCAGGAGAGCGGGCGTCATCGCTGGGTTTCAGAAGAGTTGGGCGTTCTGACCGATCCGGGCACCTATGTCACCGTACCGCAAGACGCCTGGAAGCGGATCAAGACCCGTTCTTCGAGCCCTAAGTTTCTGGCGATCGTGCGTGCCTTGGCTGCATTTCGCGAAGACTATGCCCAAAGCCGGAACATCCCGCGCAACCGGGTGTTCAAGGACGATGCATTGGTCGAACTGGCCTCGACCAAACCGCAAAACATGCAAGATCTGGGCCGGTCCCGGTTGTTGCTGCGCGAGGCACGCAAAGGCGATATCGCCGAAGGTATTCTGGCCGCAGTGAGGGCGGGCGTAAATTGCCCACAGGAAGACCTTCCAAAGCCCGACACCAGCCGTGAGAAACTTCAGGTGAACCCGGCGCTTGCAGATTTGTTGCGGGTTTTGCTGAAGGCCAAGACAGAAAGCTCGGGCGTCGCATCCAAACTGATCGCGCCTTCAGCGGACCTCGATGCAATTGCCGCGGGTCTGCGCGATGTGCCTGCCTTGCAGGGGTGGCGTCACGAAGTGTTTGGCGCGGATGCTCTGCGGCTGTGTGATGGCCAAGTTGCTCTGACAGCAAAAGGCAAATCGATCAAACTGATCGAGCTTTAAAGCGCTGAACTAAAACAGTTTTCGCAGACGCAGATCGGCAATCAACGCCGGACGCTGCGCACGTTCCGGTCGCCAAGCACGCGAATGGTGTTGATGCCATTGAGATCGTTGTCCGTCAGCCAGATGGCAACGGTCACTGTGCGGGATTGCTCACGACCCTGTGGCCCACGTTGCTGCAACGCCTTGAATGCATAGGTCAGCGTCGTCGCGTCGCTTTGATCGTCTACTTTGACCAAACGAACATCAAACGGCCCCTGACGATCTGCGGTGCCGGTTGCGCGTACGATTGCACCGCCCGGGCGACGTTCCACCAACAGCTCGTTCACTTCACCAATGTTGCGTCCCTGATAGGCCGAAGGCTGCTCGGCGCTGAACAGTGTGCGCCGGCCGCGTGGGATCAGCGGGTTCAACTCTGTATCATCGGTGGCAACAGGCTCCGACACGCTGCGACCGAACCAGTTCATCGGGTTCAACCGCGAGTCGCGTACAGTTGCACAACTGGCCAGAATAGATGCCGAAAGAACCAAGATGATAAACGGTCTGACCATGTCACTGCCCCTGTTGAATACCAAAGAATTACCGCATCACCTCGGCTTTGAAAAGCGCGAAGGGCTGGACCTTTGCCGGTTGTCGGAATAACTGACCCCGAAGTGTCGATCCCGGAGTGTTTCTAATGGCGCAGACAGCTTTTGAAGACGTAATCGAGGACTTCGAGTTTCTCGAGGATTGGGAAGACCGCTATCGCATGGTCATTGAGATGGGCAAAGCGCTCGATCCGATGCCCGAAGCCCTGAAAGTGCCCGCAACCAAGGTCGAAGGCTGCGCAAGTCAGGTCTGGCTGCATACCAGCGTCGACGCGGGCCGGTTTCATTTTCAGGGCGACAGCGATGCGATGATCGTCAAAGGCCTGATCGCCTTGTTGCATCGTCTTTACGACGGACTGCCCATTGCAGATGTCGCAGGTGTCGATGCTCGCGCGGAACTGGGCCGCCTTGGTCTGCACGAACATCTGTCGGCGCAGCGCTCTAACGGTTTGCGGGCGATGATCGAACGAATCCGTCTGGACGCCGCAGGCTAAAGCAACCCAGCATGCATTGGCAGGCTTG
Organism: Paracoccaceae bacterium; assembly: GCA_020630695.1. Lineage (GTDB taxonomy): Bacteria > Pseudomonadota > Alphaproteobacteria > Rhodobacterales > Rhodobacteraceae > Thalassococcus_A > Thalassococcus_A lentus. The sequence goes on from JAHDIS010000018.1 coordinate 50,393, forward strand.
GATCAGCCGTTACCATTCCCGGTGAAACGGGCTGCATCGGCGGCCGCGCGACGGATCGCATTGGATTTGTGGACCGTTTCCTGAAACTCGGACTCGGGATCGCTGTCATAGACAACGCCGCCGCCGGCCTGAATGTACAGTTTTTGGTCTTTCACAATGGCAGTGCGCAACGCGATACACATATCCATGTCGCCACCGGCGCTGAAATAGCCAACGCCGCCGCCGTAGACGCCGCGTTTTTCCGGCTCAAGCTCATCGATGATTTCCATGGCGCGGACCTTTGGCGCTCCAGAAACCGTGCCCGCAGGTAGGCCAGCCAGCAATGCGGACAGAGCATCATGATCGTCGGACAGCTCGCCAACCACATTGGACACGATATGCATCACGTGGCTATAGCGCTCGATGATGAATTGCTCGGTCGGGCGCACCGTGCCGATCTTTGACACCCGCCCGGTGTCATTACGGCCCAGGTCCAGTAGCATCAGGTGCTCTGCCAACTCCTTTTTGTCGGCCAGCAGATCTTCTTCCAGAGCCTTGTCTTCGTCCGGTGTGGCACCGCGCGGCCGGGTGCCTGCGATCGGTCTGATCGTGACTTCGTCCCCGAATACGCGCACCAGAATTTCGGGCGACGCGCCAATGACCTGAAAGCCGCCAAAGTTGAAATAGAACATGAACGGCGACGGATTGGTGCGGCGCAGCGAACGGTAAAGCGCGAAGGGCGGCAGTGGAAAGTCCTGCGTCCACCGCTGCGCTGGAACAACCTGAAAGATGTCGCCCGCTCGAATGTATTCTTTCGCTTTTTCAACGGCTTCCAGATATCCCGCGTGCGAAAAATTGGATACCGGCTCACCCAGATCAGCCGCTTCGCCCAGATCCCGCGTGGCCTGTGGCAGGGCGCGTTCCAGATCACGGACGGCATCCATCACCCGTTCGGCGGCCTGCGCATAAGCAGCGCGCGCTGTCAGGCCATCCTCGGCCCAAGCGGGGGATACCACGGTGACTTCGCCTTTGGCGCCATCCAAAACCGCGACGACCGAAGGCCGGATCAGAGTAGCATCAGGCAAACCCATGGGATCGGGATTCACATTTGGCAAATGCTCGACCAAACGGATCATGTCGTATCCCAAATAACCAAACAGTCCCGCTGCGGCTTGGGGCAGGTCATCGGGCAAATCAATCCGGCTTTCGGCCAGCAGGGCGCGCAAAGCTGTCAGCGGATCGTCGCTCTGATCTTCGAACGCGTCCGGGTCGAAACGGGCCTGCCGGTTGATCCTGCTCTGTTTTCCATGACACTGCCAGATGACATCCGGTTTCATACCGATGATCGAATAACGGCCGCGGATCTCCCCGCCCGTCACCGATTCCAGCACAAAGGCATCTTTCGCCGCGCCCGTCAGTTTGAGCATCAGTGAAACAGGTGTATCCAAATCCGCCGCGAGGCGCGCATAGACGATCTGGTTTTGTCCCGCATCATAGGCGCGGGCGAAATCGTCATAGCTGGGTGTCAGTCCGGACATGTCGAATTGGCCTTACTGGAAGTTCACATGAACGGCGTTGATCGCCTGCTGATCGATCTCAACACCGGCGCGGGTTTGAATGTCCGTCGCCAAGGCGCGGAACAGATCCTGCGCAACATCCGCAGCCGCCCGATCACCGAAGGCCTGCGCAAGTGCCTGACTTTCTTCGCTTTCCAGATCAACCGGCGTGATTGCATCCAGCCGGACAATCAAAGCTGCGCCTTCGTCCGGTACAACCGATACGTCACCAACAGATTGAGCAAAGACTTCGATCAGCACATTCTGTGGCAGACCATTGGCAAAGGCATTGCGGGTCAGCCCGGTTTCCACGGTTGGTGCCAGGTTCGAGCCTTCAAAGGTGCCACCCTCGGCCAGCTTGGACCGCAAAATCTCGGCGTCCTGCACCAAGGCTTCGGTGCGCGCTTCAAGCTCCCAACCTGCGCGAACCGCGTCTGCCACGTCTTCGAATGGCTGAGGTGCAGGTGCACGAATTTCGTCGAGGCGCAGAGCAAAGATGCCACCATCCCCCAAGTTTTCGATTTGTGGGAAATCTCCCTCGGACACGGCTGTTGCGGCGGCACGGAACTCTTCGTAGGCCGCCATGTCTTCGGCGTTTTCGCCTGTCCAGTTGATCGTTCCCAGCTGCATATCCGTGGTGTCTGCCAGCTCTTCCAAGGTGGCGCCCGCAGCCAGTTCATCGTCGAACCCCTGCGCCTGTGTTTCGATCACGCGGCGCGCCCGATCGAGCGCAAGCTGGACCCGCAGATCCTCTTGAGCATCCTCAAAGCTGGTTTGCTGTGCCGCAAGTACGGCATTGATCCGGAACAGGGCAGGCCCGAGGTCTGTCGGAGCCGGTCCAGCGATTGCGCCCGTCTCGGCCGCAAACACCAGATCACCCGCCGCACCCAGATCGGACAGAGACACATCGCCCATATCCGTGTCTTCCAAAGCCAGCCCGCGTTCTTCCACCAGTTCTTCAAACGTCGCTTCGCCGGATTCCAAACGCGTTTTGGCTGTTGTTGCCTCGGCCTCATCCGCAAACACAAGGCGTTCGACAAGACGGCGTTCCGGTTGGTTGTACTGGGCTTCCTGTTCGGCATAGGCCTCACGCAGGGACGCTTCGTCAACCTCAACAGTATCGAGGATCATTTCGGGCGTCAGCGCCGCGTAGGTGATGACCTTGGTTTCGGGCAGGGTAAAGGCCGCGATATTGGCTTCGTACCATTCTGTCAGCTCAGCCTCGGATGGCTCGTCGATCCCCGTAATCAAAGCTTCGGGACCCAGACGGGCCCAAGTGAAATCACGCCGCTCGCCAGCAAAAGATACAAGCGTATTGATATAGGTGTCAGGCAGTGTTGTGCCTGCGAGAACCGCGCCCTGAAGAACCGTTGACGCACTCTCATCACGCAGGTCTGCCTCGAATTCCGCCTCGCTCAGACCAGCGTTGCGCAGCGTAAAGGCATAGGCATCGCGGTTGAAGGCACCGTCAGAGCCACGGAAAGCCGGGATCGACTGCAATTCCTGCGCCAAACGTTCGTCGCCTATGGAAAGAGTCATGGCGTCGGCCTCGTGCTCAAGAGCCGCGGAAACCACCATTTGCGCCAGCACACGTTGATCCAGACCTAATGCCTGAGCTTGCTGAAAGCTGATCTGCTGTCCTGCCTGCGCCTGCAAGGCATTGATTTCGTTCTGCAATGCACGTGAATAAGAACTGGCGCTGATGGCTGATGTGCCGACCGTGCCGATGTTGGTGACACGTCCCGAGAAACTGGTCGTTCCAAAGCCCATCAGGCCCACGATCAGAAGTGCCAGAATGATCCAGACAATCGTCTTGGAAACAGAGCCTTTTGCCTTGGCCATTTGCGTCCTCACATCACGTAAAACAGAGCCTCGGGCATGTCTACGCCGGGGGCAGGGTGCCCGCAAGGGGGCGTTGCTGTTCCTAGGCCCTTCGGGGCCAATTCAGCGATGCCAAACGGTCAAAGAGCACTTCGATCCCTGCGCGGTCCACATTGGCAAAGGCCATCCGGAACTGGCGCGCGCCGCTCGTGTCGCCAGCCGGGACAAACATGGTCCCCGGCAGCATGAGAACTGCAGCCTCCTGCACCAGCTTGGGACCAAGACCATGCGCATCCTCGGCAAAGGGATGTTCGAGATAGGCGAAATAGGCGCCAAGCCCCAGCAGACGCCAGCCCTGTTTTTCGAGAACCGGCATATTGTCCTCAATAGCGGCGCGTCTGTCGAGAATTTCAGCGCGTTCCTGTGCCAGCCAGTCGGCCAGATTGGTCAGTCCCCAAAGCGCTGCCTTCTGTCCCAAAAGCGGCGCACAAATCGCGACGGTGTCCTGAAACTTCTCAACTTCTTCCAGCAGGTCCTTGGCCGCTATGATCGCGCCAACCCTGTGCCCGGTCAGACGGTAGGCTTTGGAAAAGCTGTAAAGCTGAATGAGTGTTTCATCCCAATTGCCTGCCTGCAAAAGCTGATGCGGCGGAGCAGGGCGACTGTCAAAGTCGCGGTAGGTTTCGTCGACGATCAACTTCAGCCCGGTTTCCCGTGCCAGATCAAACAAGCCCGCCAAAACCTCGGCGGGATATTCCACGCCGCCGGGATTGTTCGGGCTGACCAATGCGATCGCCTTGGTTTTGGGCGTGATCAGCTGCCTTGCAACGGCCGGATCGGGCAACAAATCAGGACCGGTGGCCAAGGGCACGGCGCGCACGCCGGCCATATCCAGCCACATCTTGTGATTAAAGTACCACGGCAACGGCAGGATCACTTCGTCATCTTGCGAACAGATCGCCGAAATCACCGCCGCGAAAGCCTGGTTGCACCCTGCGGTGATGGCCACATGTTCCGGGTCAACCGAGCCGCCGTAGTGCTTGCTCCATTCATCGGCCAGCGCCGTGCGCAATTCCGGCAGGCCAAGCACAGGTCCATACAAATGGGTATCCGGCTCTTCCATCATTGCCGCCATGGCGGCGCGCAACTGTGGTGCAGGCGGGTCTACCGGGGCAGCCTGACTGACATTGATCAGTGGGCGGTCTTCGGTAAATGTGACGCCCTGCAGCCACCGCTGCGCTTCTGGCACCGGAGGGGCAAAGGTCGACTGCGTGCGCGAAATCACCGGATCGGCTCAGTCGTCGCCACGATAGGGTTTGACGTATTGCAGCGCCATATCCCACGGGAAAAAGATCCAGGTGTCCTGGCTGACTTCGGTGATAAAGGTTTCCACCTGCGGTCTGCCTTTGGGCTTGGCGTATACAGTAGCCACATGCGCTTTGGGGTAAAGGCTGCGGACCAATTCCAGCGTTTTACCGCTGTCCACCAGATCGTCGATGATCAGAATGCCTTCGCCTTCTCCCATCAGCGCGGCATCCGGGGATTTCAGAACCTCGGCTTCGCGGCGTTCATCGGCCTTGCCGCCGCTTGAATGGTACGACTTCACGCTGATTGTATCGACGGTGCGGATATCCAATTCGCGGGCCACGATCATGGCCGGTGCCATACCACCGCGTGTAATCGCGACGACGGCGCGCCATGCCCCGGCTTCGCCCGGCCCTTGCCCCTGCAAACGCCACGCCAGCGCGCGGGCGTCGCGGTGAAGCTGATCCCAGCTGACATGAAACCCTTTTTCGTGTGGCAGGCGGTTATCCATGGTCTCGTCTTTCCTTAGTCTTCGGCATCTTCATCGTATGCCCGGCCTTTTGGCCAAGTGCAATCATGGGCCCAAATCTGCCTGCGCAGCCAATGAGCCACATACCGCTGCTATCGCCCGAACAACAACCGCAGCCCCAGCAGCCCAAGAACAGCCGCCGCTATGCGATCGATCACCGGTTTCGCCCGCAGATATCCTGCGCGTGCCGGGCCACTGGACAGCAATGCTGCAAACAGCCCGTAGATCATAACCTCGACCGCAAAGTGATTAAGTACGATGGCAGCTTTTGCCGAGAGCGTCAGATCCGGTGGGAAAATGACCACCAGAACCGAGGCCGCAAACAGCATCGACTTTGGATTGCCCAGATTGACCAGGAACCCACCCCAAAAGGCCCGCGCACCCGGTTGGGCATTGTCTGCCACTGGTTGGCGAGCGTCGCGCCAGAGCTGATAGGCGATCCAAAGCAGATAAGCCGCACCGGCCAGCTTCATCAACGTGAAAGCCAGCGGGAATAGAGCAAAGACGATTTCAAGCCCCAGCAGGGCAGCCGCGGTCCAGATGGCGGCCATCAGCGCCAAACCTATGCCGGTCGCAAGACCGGTTGCGAATCCCCCAGCGATTGATTGGCGCAGCGCAAAAAGCAGGGCAGGGCCCGGCGCGGCCATGGCGGCCAGCAGCGCGAGGTTGAAAGCGAGCAAATGTGTCCACTCCATAGCGCTACCTTTTCGCAAAACCGGTTTTAGCTTTTTGTAATGTCCGGGGCGTCCACGGCCTTCATGCCGACCACATGGTAACCCGCATCAACGTGGTGCGTTTCCCCGGTCACGCCGCTCCCAAGATCGGACAAAAGATAGAGCGCAGATTTACCCACATCTTCGATCGTCACGTTGCGGCGCAGGGGCGAATTGTATTCGTTCCATTTCATGATGTAGCGGAAGTCACCGATACCCGATGCGGCCAGAGTTTTGATCGGACCCGCGCTGATCGCGTTCACGCGAATTCCGTCTTTGCCGAGGTCTTCGGCGAGGTAGCGCACCGAGGCTTCAAGCGCAGCCTTCGCAACGCCCATAACGTTGTAATGCGGCATGATGCGTTCGGCGCCGTAGTATGTCAGCGTCAGAGCGCTACCACCATTTTTCATCATCTTTTCAGCACGTTGCACAACGGCGGTAAAGCTATAGACCGAAATATCCATGGTCATTGTAAAGTTGTCTTTGGACGTGTCGACATAGCGGCCGCGCAACTCGTTCTTGTCCGAAAAACCAATCGCGTGCACGACAAAATCGAGGTTGTCCCACCGCTCTCCGAGTGCCTCAAACAGGGCGTCAATGCTGTCGCTGTCACTCACATCACAGGGCAGAACAATGTCGCTTCCCAGCTGTTCCGCGAGCGGTCCAACACGCTTTTTCAAGGCGTCGCCCTGATAGGAAAATGCCAGTTCCGCACCGGCCTCGGCACAGGTTTTAGCGATGCCCCAAGCGATGGATTTGTCGTTCGCCAGACCCATAATGAGACCGCGTTTTCCGGCCATAAGATTGTTAGACATGTTCGCTACTCCGCCCAGATAATCTGCGTTTTTCGAGGTGTAGGCGATCCGCTGGGGCGCATCAAGGTCTGGCAATTGGTTGACACTGGACTAGACTAAACTTCAAAGAGCACACCAAACAGGCGAATGCAGGAGATACCGTGACAGATCGAACCGGCATATTTGCAGGCGATGATCCGTTTGTGATCGCAAATGAGTGGCTGGCCGAGGCTCAGCCTTCAGAGTTGAACGATCCAAATGCGATTGCACTGTCGACCGTCGACAAGAACGGCATGCCCAACGCACGGATGGTCCTATTGAAAGACATCGAACGCGACGCCTTTGTGTTCTACACGAATTACAACTCATCCAAAGCGCAGGAAATCGACGCCGCCGGAAAGGCCGCGTTTGTGCTGCACTGGAAAAGCCTGCGCCGGCAGATCCGGGTCCGTGGGCTTGTTGAGAAAGAAGACGGGCCGCTGGCAGACGAATATTATGCTTCGCGGTCGCTCAAAAGTCGGCTGGGCGCTTGGGCGTCCGAGCAAAGCCGACCCCTGTCTTCACGAAGCGCCTTGATGGCCGAAGTGGCTCGCGTCACAGCCCAAAAAGGCACCAATCCGGAACGCCCGCCTTTCTGGGGCGGCTACCGGATTAAACCGCTGGAAATAGAGTTCTGGGCCGATGGAGCCTTTAGGTTGCATGACAGATTCCGTTGGCGCAGGCAGACTGTTTCCGATCAATGGTCAATTATCCGCCTAAATCCATGAAGTTGACGCAAGGCGAACACAATTGATCCGCAATTTCTTACTCTCTTTCGCTTGCATTCTCGAGCCTGTGCGTGTGACACGGTTAATGGGGATTTGCGACATGACTCGAGGAAACACTCGTGAGACAAGATAGTGGGGGCGCCGAGCGCCTTGTTGGTAAAGTTAAATGGTTCGATCCAGCCAAAGGATTTGGCTTTGTGATCGCGGAAGAAGGTGGGCCGGACATTTTGCTCCATGCCAACGTTCTTCGTAACTTTGGACAAAGTTCAGTTGCGGATGGTGCGGGGATCGAAATATCGGTTCAGCGCACTGAACGGGGCGTGCAAGCTGTCGAAGTACACAGCATTGAACCACCGGTCGGATCCGACTCTGCGCCACTCGCAGATTTTCAGGACATTGATCCCGAAGAGATGGCTGCCGCAGTGTTGGAGCCTGCGCGGGTCAAGTGGTTCGACAAAGGCAAGGGGTTTGGCTTTGCGAATGTGTTTGGCAAACCCGAAGATGTGTTTATCCATATAGAAGTGTTGCGCCGCTCCGGTCTTGCGGATCTGCAACTCGGTGAGGCGTTGGCCATCCGGGTGATCGATGGCAAGCGCGGTCGCATGGCTATGGAGGTCAACGCATGGGAAGCCGCACTTCAGGACAACAAGGACTAAAGCCCAGCAAACTGGCGGCAACGGTGCTTGCCGCCACGATGGCTTTGATGGCGTGTAAAACGGATGCCGTGGCTGATCCGGCGTGTCGTGATGACACGGTACATCTGCGTGGCGACTTCGGTCAGGCCCGTTTCACGATTTCGATCGCCGATTCCGCCGAAGAACGAAACCAGGGCTTGATGTTCGTCGAAAAGATGGCCGCAAGCGCAGGAATGCTGTTTGTCTACGACAGCCCCCGCGAGGTTTCGTTCTGGATGAAGAACACCCTGATTCCCCTCGACATCATTTTTGCTGACGAAGAGGGCGTCGTTCAGAACGTTCAGGCCAACGCGATTCCCGGAGACCTCACACCGTTGCCCGGAGAGGGCCCGATTCAGTATGTTCTTGAAATAAATGGCGGAATGGCCGCTCTTTTGGGGATCAAAAAGGGCACGCAACTGCGACATCCTGCAATAGAAAACGCTGTTTGGGCCTGTAGTTAGGTTTTTCGCTTTTCAAGCGCGATTTGTGACGCTAAACCCCCACCCAGTCGGGGCGTGGCGCAGTCTGGTAGCGCACCTGTTTTGGGTACAGGGGGTCGTAGGTTCGAATCCTGCCGCCCCGACCACTTCGAAACCTGACCGAATGCTTTTTCGCATTCGGTCAGGGTTTCTCTCCTAAAATCAACGTATATGCCGCTTTTTTGGGCTGGGTCGTTACGCTGTGCATGACCTTGGTCAACCTCTGTCGCCAACCAGCGTCAGGACGCCGCTGATCCGGCATAGAATCAATCAACCGCCTAAGGCCGCGATTCGAATCGGATTTACTGCCTATAGGGGCTTGGCTGTTGCGCCGACGCTATATGTAGTGGCCAACGTCGGGCGGCGCCCGTGAATTGCATTTCTGCAAAAACGCTTCACCTGTTTTCTCAATAGTTGTGGATAACTCTGTGGGTAGTGGGCATTTTTTCAAGGCCAACGCCTTAGATCGCTTGTTAACGTTCTGTGTAGGAATCAAATCAGCAAACACATCCGCTGGTATGCGGATGGATGGTCAACACCAAATATATGGGGTGAGGCTCAAAAAAGCCGTTGACCCACCCCCTCCAAATCCGTCAGTTTGTGCAAGCCGGGTCAAATGGCACTACATTTAGTAGCGCCTGGGGCCTGCACGGGGACAATACCGCCTTTACAGGATGGAAGACTGCTGCATCGGATCGAGCAAACACGAGTTGCCCGAGCAGAGTACTATTGTCTGCCGTGCCGCGGAAAGCGGGCGCGTGCGAATGAAAATTGGGACAGCTGAATAATGGGGCAGCAGGGATGAAAATCGAAAGAAAGTTCACCAAGGCAGGGCAGGACGCATACGAGGGGATTCCCTTCATCACCACGACATCCGAGATTCGGAATCCGGATGGCACCACCGTCTTCAAACTGGATGAGCTGGAAGTGCCCAGCAGCTGGAGCCAGGTTGCGTCTGACGTGATCGCCCAGAAATACTTCCGCAAGGCTGGCGTTCCAACAGAGCTGCGCCGAGTTCCCGAAGATGGCGTCCCTGAATTCCTCTGGCGTTCCGAAGCTGTTTCCAAGGACACACCACGCTCCGGCGAGACGTCGTCCAAGCAGGTATTTGACCGTCTGGCCGGCGCCTGGTGCTACTGGGGTTGGAAGGGTGGTTACTTCACCACCGAAGAAGACGCACAGACGTACTATGATGAAATGCGGTTTATGCTGGCGACGCAGATGGCGGCGCCAAACAGCCCGCAGTGGTTCAACACCGGTTTGCATTGGGCCTATGGCATCGATGGTCCGGGGCAGGGCCACTACTATGTCGATTTCGAAACCGGCAAGCTGACCAAATCCAAATCCTCCTACGAACATCCGCAGCCGCACGCTTGCTTC
>JAHDIS010000019.1 GCA_020630695.1 Paracoccaceae bacterium
GGCATGTCGCACCGGACCGGCTGGAACCTGTGGCGCGGGTGAACCGCATCGACATGAGCCTGCTGGTGGGGGTCGACCGGTCTCGGGATACTCTGGTGGCCAACACCCGACAGTTCGCTGAGGGCCTGCCTGCCAACAACGCGCTGCTCTGGGGCTCGCGCGGGATGGGGAAATCCAGTCTGGTCAAGGCGGTGCATGCAGCAGTTCGCGCCGAAGGGCATGACGTCAAACTGGTGGAACTGCAGCGTGAGGACCTGCCGACGGTGGGTCGCCTGATGAACGTGCTGCGCGCCGCGGATGCCCGGTTTATCCTCTTTTGCGATGATCTGTCTTTTGGTCACGACGATGAACATTACAAATCGCTCAAGGCGGTTTTGGATGGTGGTGTTGAGGGACGGCCGGACAATGTTGTGCTCTATGCCACGTCGAACCGGCGGCACCTGATGCCGCGCGACATGATCGAGAACGAGCGGTCTTCGGCGATCAACCCCTCCGAAGCCGTTGAGGAAAAGGTATCCCTGTCTGACCGTTTCGGATTGTGGCTGGGCTTCCATCCCTGTTCCCAGGACGACTATCTGGCGATGATCCGTGGGTATTGTGCGGAATACGGCGTCAAGATCGACGATGACACGCTTTGGGCTGAAGCCATTGAATGGCAGGCAACCCGCGGGTCCCGGTCGGGCCGTGTGGCGTGGCAGTATTTCACGGATCTGGCGGGTCGTCAGGGCGTCGCCCTGCCTTGACCTTGGACGCTGCGCACCGTAGCGCAGAGCCATGGCACAGGCACCTTTACTTCAGCTTTCGGATATTGCCCTGACCTTTGGCGGGGATCCGGTTTTCGATGGTCTTTCACTGACGGTTCAGCCCGGGGATCGGGTTGCGCTGGTTGGGCGAAACGGGTCCGGCAAATCCACCTTGATGAAGGTGATGGCCGGGTTGGTCGAAGCAGACAAGGGCGTCATCACTGTGCCCAGCGGCACCTCGGTCGGCTACATGGAGCAGGACCCAGACCTGTCGGGTTTTGAGACGCTGGGCGATTTTGCCAGCGCGGGTCTTGCACCATCGGAAATGTACCGCGTCGAACGGGCCGGTGAAGGGCTCAAATTCGACCCGTCCAAACCCGTTGCCACGGCCTCGGGCGGCGAACGCCGCCGTGCGGCATTGGCCCGTTTGATGGCAGAAGAGCCGGACCTGATGCTTCTGGACGAGCCGACAAACCATCTCGACATCGAAGCGATCGGCTGGCTGGAAGACGAGCTGCGCCATACGCGCGCTGCCTTTGTGCTGATCAGCCACGACCGCCGTTTCCTGACGCAGCTGACGCGCGCGACGCTATGGATTGACCGGGGGCAGGTGCGGCGGCTGGACAAGGGCTTTGCTGCCTTCGAGGACTGGCGCGACAAGGCCTGGGATGACGAAGACATGCAGCGCCACAAGCTGGATCGCAAAATCAAAGCCGAGGCCCGCTGGGCCGTGGAAGGCATCAGTGCACGCCGCAAGCGTAACCAAGGCCGCGTGCGCGCGCTTCAGGCGTTACGTGCGGAACGGGCCGGGCAGATCAAGCGGCAGGGCGCTGCTGCCATGGCGTTCGAAGCTGGTCCCAAATCCGGCAAGAAGGTCATCGAGGCGCGTGGTGTAAGCCATGCCTTTGGTGACAAAGCCATTGTGCGGGACTTCACCTTGACGGTTCAGCGTGGGGATCGCGTGGCCTTTGTCGGGCCAAATGGCGTTGGCAAGACCACCCTTATCCGCATTTTGATGGGCGAAATTGCACCGGATCAGGGCAGCGTAAAGTTGGGCACCAATCTGCTGCCGGCTGTCTTTGATCAGACGCGTGCGCAGCTCGACCCGAACATGAGCCTTTGGGACAGCCTGACCGGCGACAAGGACATGCGGGTGTCCGGTAAGGCGGATCAGGTCTTGGTGCGCGGCCAGCCCAAACATGTTGTCGGCTACCTCAAGGAATTCCTGTTTGACGAGGCACAGGCCCGCGCGCCTGTCCGGTCTCTGTCAGGGGGCGAAAAGGCACGGCTGTTGCTGGCCAAGATCATGGCGCGTGAAAGCAATCTTCTTGTGCTGGACGAACCAACCAACGATCTGGACGTTGAAACGCTGGATTTGCTGCAGGATCTGCTGGGTGAATACGACGGCACCGTGCTGTTGATCAGCCACGATAGGGATTTTCTGGATCGGGTGGCCTCGACCACGATTGCCATGGAGGGGCGGGGCCGCGCTGTGGTCTATGCTGGCGGCTGGTCGGATTATCAGGCGCAAAAGTCGGAAATCGAAACGCCGGACGCGCCTGCGTCAAAGGCCAAGACGGTCAAACCGTCCCCAAAGGCCGAAGCCAAAGCCAAGTCGGCGCAATCCGGGCTTACCTTTACAGAAAAGCACCGCCTTGAGGAACTGCCGGGCCTGATCGAACGGCTCGAATCCGAGATCGCAAAGCTGGAAACCCTGATGGCGGATCCCGAATTGTTCACGCGCGAACCGGTCAAGTTCAAGAAGGCCAGCGAAGCGCTGACACAGCGCCAAGAGGCCTTGGCGTCAGCCGAAGAAGAGTGGCTGACGCTGGAAGAAAAGGCCGAGGCAGGCTGAGGAACGCGGGATTACTGCAGGTACCGCATGGGATCGAGGCTATCGAAGCCCTTGCGGACCTCGAAGTGCACGAAAGACGGATCACCCGGTGCGACCTGCGCAATGCTCTGGCCCTTGCTGACCGCATCACCCTTGCTGACCTTCAAATCGCCAATATGCGTGTAGATTGTCACCAGATCATCCGGGTGACGGATCACGAGGATTGTCACATTCTCAGTGTTCTTGGTGACGGCTGCAACTTGACCGGACGCAGCGGCCTTGACTGTGGTTCCAGCGCTGGCGCTGATGTCGATGCCTTCGTTCCGGCCCTTGGCATATTCGCGGATGATGCTGCCGCTGACAGGCATGATCATGGCTGCGTTCGAAGGTTTGGCCTGTGACTGACCAATATCAGCGACCGGCTTTTTCTCTTCGGGTTTGGGCTGCGCCTCTGCAGCGGGGGCTGGTTCGGCCTTGGCGGGCGGAGGCGTTTCTGCGGGCAGGGGTTTGACCGCGGATGGCGGCACCGGCGTCGGAGATCCGGCACCCGGTTCGATGACCCGCGGTTCCGGCTCGGCAACCTGTTCGGGCGCTTCTTCAACGGCGGGGATTAGCAGGAACTGGCCTTCACGGATTGAATAGTCGCGGTCCAGCGCGTTCCATTCCGCCAATGCGCGTGGACTGACGTTGTAAAGACGCGCAATGGTGAATGCGGTCTCGCCGCGCGCAACCTTGTGGCGGACCGGTTCGACCCCGGTTTGAATATCGCTGGCCTGAACGGGCGTCGGGTCTGCGCGGTCAATCGCACCCGCTGCCAATGTGGTGACATCCACTTCGGCGGCTGGACGGATTGGACCGCTGACTGCTGCGCCTGTTGCGGGCGAGGGTTCGGCCACGCGACGGGGCAGGGCGATGATTTCACCGCGCCGCAGAGTGTCGTTGATCTGAATGCCGTTGTATCGGGCCAGTTCTGCAGCAGGCAGGCCAACCCGTTCGGCCAGAGTGGCGATCGTGTCGCCGCGTTTGGCAACCGCTACCTGATAGTTCGGGTAGGAAATGATGCCTCGGTCGTCCGGCTTTGGCCGGTCTGCGGTGGCTTTCAGAGCGGCTTCTGAGGTGTCGACGGAACCGCCGATCTTGCCGCGCAGGTCAAAGTCAATCGGGCCGGTGCAGGCCCCGAGCGCTGCAACCAGCGCAAATGCGCAGGTAAGCGAACGGGTCTGGCCAATCTGGCGCTTAGGCATTGCTGTCATCTCGATGTCCTCAAGGCGCGCCCCGTTTTTCCGGAGCGTCAGTTCATTCATTCACAAAGCTCAGTCTTTGCCGAGCCCTTCAACCAGCGGCACGAAACGCACGGGCCGCAACTCGTCATACTCAAACCCGCTTTCGTGTCGGGTGACACGGATCAGGCTTTGTACCGCGTCAGACTGGCCGACGGGCACCACCATGATACCGCCAATCTTGAGCTGCGCCAAGAGCGGGCCGGGCGGGTCTTCGGCGGCAGCGGTCACAACGATGCGATCAAAGGGGGCCTGATCCGGCAAACCGTGGCTGCCGTCGGCTGTAAAGGCGGTGATATTGGTTAGATCCATTGCCTCGAACACGGCGCGGGCGGCCTGTACCAAACGGCGGTGACGGTCGACGGTATAGACCCGCCGGGCCAGCAGGCTGAGGATTGCAGCCTGATAGCCAGACCCGGTTCCAACCTCGAGCACCTTATCTCTTGGCTGGATTTGCGCCGCCTGCGTCATCAGGCCAACAACAGAAGGCTGCGAGATTGTCTGCCCGCAGGCAATGGGCAAGGGCATGTCTTCGTAGGCCCGATCAGTGAACAGCCCCTCTTGTATGAAGGCGCCCCGGTCTATGCGCTCCATCGCGTTCAGCACAGTACTGTCGGTGACACCCTTTGAGCGCAGCGCAAACAGAAACTGCATCTTGTTTTCGGCATCAAAGCTCATTCAAAGGCGCCCTTTAGTGCGCTCAGCGCCGCGTGGTCAGTCAGGTCTGCCCGCATGGGGGTCACCGTAGTATAGCCGTCGAGATTCAAGGCTGCGTCGCTTCCGGCGGCGGTTGCCGCACGCTGATCGCCGCCCCGGACCCAAAGGAACCTGCGCCCGGATGGGGACAGGAATGGCTCGACGCTGAAGTTTGTCTTGTCCCTGCGGCCCTGCGGCGCGATCCGCGTGCCTTTCACGGCGGCCGCTGGCACCGGGGGGAAATTCACATTGTAGAACAGTTCATAGGCACCATCGCCCTTGGTGTGTGAGGCTAGAATGCGCCGCACAACATCTGCGCCGTGTACGGCAGATGCCTCAAAGGGGTCTTCCTGCTGCGCGTTGTCCGGCCCGTAGTATTGTGACAGAGCGATGGCCGTCAGTCCTTGCAACGCTGCTTCCATCGCACCTCCGAGGGTGCCGGAATAGAGCGCGTTTTCGGCCGAGTTGTTGCCGCGGTTCACACCGGACAGGACCAGATCGGGGGGGCTGTCCTGCATGACATCATAAAGACCGGCCAGAACACAGTCCGCGGGGCTGCCTTCGGCGGCGAAAACCCGTGGGCCCATCTGCGCGATCATGGTTGGTTCAGTGTAGGAAATGCAGTGTGCAACGCCGGATTGTTCAAATGCGGGTGCGACTGTCCAGACTTCGCCGTCTGGGCCGGCCAGTTCTTCTGCAATGCGGCGAAGAACCGCCAGGCCCGGCGCATTGATGCCGTCGTCATTGGTGATGAGGATACGCATACTGCTTGCCGCCTGTTTTTCCTTGTTGCTTGCAAAAGTGCATAGGCCAAGGGGGCACATCAGGCAAGCAGAGCCGTTGGGGTGGCGATTGTTTTGCCTGCTGAGTCGCCGCGAAGCCTACGGAAAGGGTACGGCCAAAAAAAAGGCCGAGCAAAGCTCGGCCGAAGTCCAACAGGGAGGTATGAAGATGATGCGCAGATGTGCGTTTCATCGTCATATGCCAAATATGTCACCAAAGATGAGTCGATCAAGAGCATTTATGCCGCAGCCGCAGCATTGCCGCTATGCGTTGTATGCATACCACAGAACACGTTTCGCCTTTTGCGTGTGTGAATCGCCGGCTTTCCCGGCCTAAGTCGCCCCCATGGCCCGTAGGGATCTGCGGTGCGAGATGATTTCATCCTGCACGAAATCCCGAAAGGCCGCGATGCGTTTGGATTGCCGCAATTCCTCGGGGTAGGCGAGAAAGACAGGAACTTCGACTGATCCGACATCGGGCAAGACTGGCACTACCGAAGGGAAATCCTCGATGATGTAGTCTGGAAGAACGCCGATTCCGAGGTTCGACAGAACCGCCTGTAGCACGCCATAGTAATTGTTCACGGTCAGCGTCGCTTCGATATCGTAGGTCAGCAGTTCCTGGACAAGATTGAGACCGGCAGACACCTGAGCAGAGCGCGGGTTCTGACAAATCAGGCGGTGGTTGGCCAAAGCATGCAGATCCTGCGGCTCGCCATGTTCAGCAAGATATTGCGGTGTCGCATAGAGCCGCATCTTGATGCTCATCAGCTTTTTGCGAACCAGATCAGCCTGACTTGGCTCTTTCATTCGAATGGCAACGTCGGCTTCTCGCATCGGCAAATCCAGAACGCGTTCTTCCAGCATCAGATCGATGTTCAGCTCGGGGTACTGTTCATAGAGCTTTGCCAGTCGCGGTGCGAGCCACAGCGCACCGAATCCAAATGTGGTCGTTACACGCAGTTCGCCGAACACTTCTTCTTCGCTGTCGCGAATACGGGCTGTTGCCGCGTCAATCCGCTTGTTCATGGAAGACGTAGCGTCGAACAGCAATTCACCCTGTTCGGTCAGGATCAGCCCGCGCGCATGGCGATGGAACAATGTTGTGTTCAGCGATTCTTCGAGAGCGCGAATCTGGCGGGACACAGCCGACTGCGACAAATGCAGGGTGTCCCCAGCATGAGTCAGGCTTCCGGCATCGGCGACCGCGTGAAATATTCTAAGCTTGTCCCAGTCCATAACGATCACTTTTTGCTGTCTTCGCTGTTCTACACAAAGAATGTTACTATGTTAACGCCAACGGCGCGTAACCTGTGAAAAACACAAAAAATTCCCTATTCAGGTCAGCATTTATGACCTAATATGCCTTTATAACTGCCACACTCAAGCGTTGGGAGGCGCCCATGAGCAAGCAGCAGATCACACTCGAAGACCGGTTTGACCTGAGCAAGGACCAAGTCCTGCTGAATGGCACTCAGGCACTGGTTCGTTTGATGTTGGCGCAACGCGCACGCGATGAACAAGCCGGGCTGAATACTGCCGGATATGTCACCGGTTATCGTGGCTCGCCCCTCGGCGCGGTCGATATGCAGATGAACCGGGCGGCAAAATTCCTGTCTGAGGCCAACGTGCTCTTCAAAGAGGGGCTGAACGAAGATCTTGCGGCCACGGCCTTGTGGGGCAGCCAACAGGCAGAACTGCGCGGCGAAGGCAAATACGATGGCGTGTTTGGTCTTTGGTACGGCAAGGGGCCGGGTGTTGATCGTACTGGCGATGTTTTCCGTCATGCCAATATGGCCGGCACGTCCAAAAATGGTGGCGTGCTTGTTGCCATGGGCGACGATCATACCGGTGAATCCTCAACCGTTCTGCATCAGTCTGAATGGGCGCTCATTGACGCCTATGTGCCTATCGTTTCGCCCGCAGGCGTGCAGGAAATTCTGGACTACGGACTATACGGCTATGCTTTGTCCCGCTTCTCCGGGCTATGGGTTGGCCTGAAAACCATGAAGGACACGGTCGAGGCCACCGCCGTTGTCGATGGTCGCATTGACCGACTGTCCTTTGTCGAACCCGAAATCGAAATGCCCGAGGGCGGGCTGAATATTCGGTTGATCGACGATCGTTTTCAGCAAGAAGACCGCCTGTTGCATCACAAACGCCAAGCGGCTGAGGCTTTCGCCCATGCCAATGGCATCGACAAGCGGGTCATGGGCAAGCCGGGCGCCAAAATCGGGTTTGTCGCGGCCGGCAAAAACTGGCTCGACCTTGTGCACAGCCTGTCCTTGCTGGGGATCGATGACGCCGAAGCTGAAAAGCTTGGCATCACGACTTACAAGGTCGGACAGGTTTGGCCTCTGGATATGCAGGGCTTTAACAACTGGGCAGAAGATCTTGATTTAATTGTTGTTATTGAGGAAAAGCGCAAGCTGATCGAAGTGCAGATCAAAGAAGCGCTGTTCGACAATCGCAATGGGCGTCGTGTGTATGGCGGCACCAAGGACGGTCAGAACTTCTTTGACACGTCCATGGCGCTCGACCCGATCGATATTGCCAAGAAACTGGGTCAGGTCATCATCGACGAAGGGCGTGGAACCGACGGTATCCGCGCCGCGATGACCGCCCTGACCGAGGCAGAACGGGCCGACAACGCCGAGGAAATCAGCGCGCGTTTGCCGTACTTCTGCTCTGGCTGCCCGCACAATTCCTCGACCAAGGTGCCCGATGGCAGCCGCGCCTATGCGGGCATCGGGTGTCACTTCATGGCGCAATGGATGGATCGTGAAACGCTGGGCTTTACGCACATGGGCGGTGAAGGGGCAAACTGGATCGGTGAAGCGCCGTTTTCGACCCGCGATCACGTGTTCCAGAACATGGGCGACGGGACTTACAACCATTCGGGGGTTCAGGCGATCCGTGCCGCTTTGGCGGCCGGAACGACAATGACCTACAAGATCCTCTACAATGACGCGGTTGCGATGACCGGTGGTCAGGGCAACGATGGGGGGCTCACGGCGCATCAGATCATGGCCGAACTGAAGGCCATGGGCGTCCAGCGCGTCGCTGCGGTCTACGACGAAAAGGAAGACTTCGATCTGGCTTCGGTTCCTGCCGGGGTCGAAACGCATGAACGCGCCGATCTTCAATCAGTGCAGGAAAGCTTTGCCAAACAAGAGGGCGTCAGCGCCATAGTTTACGTGCAGACCTGTGCGGCCGAAAAACGCCGCCGGCGCAAACGCGGCCAATTCCCCGATCCCGACCGGCGCGTCTTTATCAACACCGATGTCTGTGAAGGATGCGGCGATTGCGGTGTGCAGTCGAACTGCGTTTCGATCGTACCGGTGGAAACAGAGCTGGGCCGCAAGCGTGCGATTGATCAAAGCAGCTGCAACAAAGATTTCTCTTGTATCAAAGGGTTTTGTCCCTCTTTCGTGACCCTGAACGGGGCGCAGGTCAAAAAGGCGGCCACGGCTGATCTGGATCTGCCGGATCTGCCGCTGCCGGTCTTGCCTGTCATCAACGGCACGCACAATGTGGTCATCACGGGCGTTGGTGGAACCGGCGTCGTGACGATCGGTGCCGTGATGGCGCAAGCGGCCCAGATCGATGGCAAAGGGGCCGGCATGATGGAGATGGCAGGGCTGGCTCAAAAGGGCGGCGCCGTGCACATCCACCTTCGGTTGGCCGAACGCCCTGAGGACATCAGCGCGGTTCGCGTGGCCACGGCGGAAATGGACACCCTGATTGGCGGTGATCTCGTGGTTTCCGCCGGGGCAAAGACCCTCGGCCTGATGAAAACGGGCCGCACGGGGGCTGTGGTCAACAGCCACGAGATCATCACCGGTGATTTCACCCGCAATACCGAATTCAACCTGCCGTCGGACCGACTGCAACTCGCGCTCGAAGCGCGTCTTCAGGATCGTGTCGCGCTGTTCGACGCGTCAGATCTGGCCAAGGCGACGCTGGGCGACAGCATCTTTTCCAACATGATGATCCTTGGCGCGGCCTGGCAGAATGGCCTGGTCCCGCTCAGCCATGATGCCCTGATGCAGGCCATCGCCTTGAACGGCGCCGCGGTAGAGCGGAACCAGCGTGCCTTTGAAATTGGCCGCTGGGCTGTGACACATCCAGATCAAGCGCAGCGCCTGATTCAGCCCAATGTGGTTGAACGTCCCAAAACGCCGGAGGAAATGATCGCCTTCCGCGCAGAGCATCTGATCCGGTATCAGGGCAAGCGTCTGGCCAAGCGGTATCGGAAACTGGTTGACCAGATCGAAGACCCGCGGCTGCGCGCAGCGGCTTCAAAGGGATATCACAAGCTGTTGTCCTATAAGGATGAATACGAAGTGGCGCGCCTGCACCTGGAAACCGAGGCCAAGGCACGTGCCCAGTTTGACGGCGACTTTGAAATGCAGTTCCATCTTGCGCCGCCAATGCTTTCCAAAGAAGGCCCTGACGGGCGTCCGATCAAAAAGCAATATGGCCCGGGTATGATGCGCTGGTTCCGGTTGTTGGCACGCCTGAAGGGCCTGCGCGGAACGCCCTTCGATATCTTCGGACGCACGGAAGAGCGACGTATGGAGCGCGCACTGATCAAACAATACGAGCGTGATATGGCGCAATGGCTGCCCAAAGCCGCTGAAACAAACATGGATGCCCTGGTCGCTCTGGCTGAACTGCCGCTGCAAATTCGTGGTTTCGGACCGGTCAAGGCCGCAAATGAGGCGCAAGCCGCCAAACGGCGTGAAGAGTTGCTTTCAGCGCTCAAATCAGGCCCGGCCCCCTTGGCCAAAGCGGCCGAGTAATCTTTGCCACGGAAGGCCTTTGGTCTTCTTTGTGCCCCAAATATCCCGGGGGGTTCGGGGGGTTGGCCCCCCGATCGGCCGGTGCGCCACTGGCGCGCCGGACATTCAGGTCAGGTGTCTGCGTCCAGCAGGCCAAGACCGCGCAGGTAGACACCGATCCCTGTCTCCAGCAGGTCTTCGGGCGGGTAGGGGCTCTTGGTGCCGGGGCTGCCGCGGGCAAAAAGCTCCACGACACCGTGGCTCATGGCCCAGATGTGGGCTGAAAACATAGCCGGCGGCGGGCGCTTTTCTGGCGGAATGTGCTGAGACAGCTCTTCGGCGGCCTTTTCCAAAACGCCTCGGGCCCGCGCAGACACCGACGCCAGTTCGGGCGAATGGTTCACCGATACTCCGCTTTCGAACATCGCGATGTAGTGTCCGGGATATTTGCGCGCAAAGGCCAGATAGGCCCGGCCCGTTGCTTCGAAGGCGGCCAATGCAGAAGGCTGACCGCTTTGATAGGCGTATTCCATGACGTCAGCGAAAATTTCATAGCCTTGCCGGGCGGCTTCGGCGATCAGATCCTCGCGGCCGGCAAAATGGCGATAGACAGCCGCAGGTGTCACGCCTGCTTGTTTGGCCGCCTCGGACAGCGTGAACCCTGTGGGGCCTTTGTCCTCGATCAGCTCAAGCGCTGCATCAACCAAAGCCTGACGCAGATTGCCATGATGATAGCCGCGTTTACGCATCCCAGATGTCCGGGCCGCCGCAAATCCTGGCGTCGGGCCTGCCGACGACCTTTGGGTCCTTGTTGTCGTAATCCAGACTGCTCAGGACGTGCCGGATCGCTGCCAGTCGCGCGCGTTTCTTGTCGTCACTGCGCACAACGGTCCAGGGTGCGATATCCGAATGGGATCGTTGCAGCGTTTCGGAAATGGCATCCGAATAGGCATCCCAGCGGGGCAGGCCTTTGACGTCAATCCCTGACAGTTTCCACTGCTTGAGCGGATCGTTTTCGCGATCCAGAAAGCGGCGCAACTGTTCGGCGCGGCCCACGTTCAGCCAGAACTTGAAAAGGTGAATGCCTTCGTCCACCAGCATTTGTTCAAACTGCGGAACCTGCGCAAAAAAGTGCTCGCGTTGCTCAGGCGTGCAAAACCCAAAGACATGTTCCACAACGCCGCGATTGTACCAGCTGCGATCAAAAAACACGATTTCACCGCCAGCGGGCAGGTGATCTATGTAGCGCTGGAAATACCATTGCGAGGCTTCGACGTCCGAAGGCTTGGACAGGGCGACGTTGCGGGCGCCGCGCGGGTTCAGGTTCATGCGAAAGCGCTTGATCGTGCCGCCCTTGCCAGCGGCATCGCGCCCTTCGAAGACCATCGCCACCCGTGCGCCGGTTTCGCGCGCCCAGGCCTGCATCTTGACCAGTTCGATTTGCAGCGCTTCCATTTCCTTTTCATAGGTCTTGCGCTTCATCTGCTCGGAATAGGGAAAGCCTGAGTCAAGGATGTCGCCTTTTTCTGCACGCCGAATGGCATCGCGCACGGCGGCTGGGGCTTCTTCGTCGAAATAGCGGCTGATTGCGCCGTCAAACGGAAGGGACATGCGGCATCCTCTTATCTGCTCTGTTCTGAATATGGGATGTTAAGAGGCTTAACGCAAATGCCAAGCGGTTCCTGCCGTTGCGGAAACCCGGGTCTTAGCGCAGACCGGCCCGCGATGCGGCGCGGTGAATGGCCTCCAGCACAGCGCCTTCGCGGACATGGTGAGGCATGTGCCCGATCCCTTCCAGGGTCACCAGATTGGCGTTGGGGTAGCGTTCGGCAAAAGGCGCGGAATGGATTGATACACCTACTGTGGTGTCGGCCGCTCCATGTACCATTTCAATCGGCACGTTGATTTCGCCGTAGCGCGGCTCCAGCGCGCGGACCTGTTCCAGCAGTTGGGCCCGCTGCAAGGCATTGGCCGTGATCGTCTGACGTCTGAGGGTCAGGGGAGCACCGATATGTGCGCCATAGCCTTGCGGTGCGTCCTGAGGCTCAAAGACGGCATCAATCGCATCCTCGACCACCCGGTCCGGCACCCAAGCTGCCAGCACCGGATTCACGATCGGGCCCAGCCAGCGTGACGATGTCAGGCGATAATAGGTGGACAGCCCTGTGTCCCAGGGCAGGGACGGCGAGCCAAGCGTGACGATCGCGGATACATTCTCGGGGTGATGCACGGCCCAGGCCAGCGCAACCGACCCGCCATAGGACTGCCCAAGCACGATGGGGTGATCCATGCCCAGCTCTGCCGCCGCCTTGGACAGCAACCCGGCCTGCTGCACGATGGTGGTCCCCTTGGGGTCCATTCGGTCCGTATATCCCAAACCCGGTCGATCAAAGGCGACCACGCGGTAGTCGCTGGCCAGCTTGTCGACGAGAGAAAAGGTCATGTCGCGCAAATTGCCCGATGCACCGTGGATCAGAACCAGATCCGGGCCCTGACCTTTGATGACATAGTGCACGCGAATGCCGTCCACCTCGAGAAATTCACCGGACGGCGGGAAGGCTGCCTCGGCGCGCAGTTCATGCCGGTTTGCCTTCCACAGGGTGACGATCCAGAACACCACCACCAGGACCAGCAGGGCAACCAACACCTTCACCGTGTCACTCCGACCGTGTGGCGGCACGCCAGGCGGTGCTGGCCTGACCAATCTGCGACGCGTCAAACGGGGTGGTCAGATAAATCTCGTTCACCCAGTTGCCATAGAGCAGATGCGCGTGACTGCGCCATCTGTTTTGCGGAGGCTGGGCCGGGTCATCATCGGGATAGTAGTTCGCGGGCACGTTGATCGGCGCGCCGGCGGCGACGTCGCGATCGTACTCTTCCTTGAGCGTACCGCTGTCGTATTCAAAGTGGTTGAACACATAGAGCGCCCGATGGTTGGGGTCCTGCACCAGCGCCGGGCCTGTTTCGTCACTGTCGATAAGGATCGGCAGTCCGGCGGCGGTGATTTCCTCGCGGCGCAGCTCGGTCCAGCGCGATACGGGAATGACCATGTCGTCGGAAAACCCGCGCAGGAATGGCGATGCAGGCGCAAGATTACGGTGACGCACACAGCCAAAAGCCTTGTGATCCAGCATATGCTTGGGCACGCCGTGGAAATAGTGGATCATCGCCATGGCGCCCCAGCACACACCAAATGTCGAATGCACATTGGTCTGGGTCCAGTCGAAGACGCGCGTCAGCTCTTCCCAATAGGTCACATCCTCGTAGGGCAGATGCTCGATCGGCGCGCCGGTGATGATCAACCCGTCGAACTTTTCGCCGGTCGCCGCGACCTCTTCGAAGGGGCGGTAGAAGGCTGCCATGTGTTCGGCGGCTGTGTTCTTGGTCTGATGCTCCGACATGCGGATCAGGCTGAGTTCGATCTGCAAGGGCGTGGCACCAATGAGACGCGCGAACTGGTTCTCGGTCGCGATCTTCTTGGGCATCAGGTTCAACAGGCCGATGCGCAGGGGCCGAATGTCTTGTTTGGATGCCAGTTCTTCGGACATGACCATGACACCCTCTTGCGAGAGCACGTCATAGGCAGGCAGGTCCGAAGGCAGTTTGATCGGCATAACAAGGTTCCTTGGTTTGGATGCTCACAAATAGGGCAGCGGGGGCAGGGGTACAAGGTACGGTTGGTGCGAATCCGCCAGGCCACAGTGGCCCGTGCGGGGTCTGAAAAGGCGGATTTGGGGCTTTCGTAGCTCTGACAGGGATGCGTTGGAACGGCGGAACGATCTGGCCGGCATCCGGCGCTATTCGCTCTGTTCGGTCAGGTGCCGATCAGCCCGCTTTTGTAGCCCCATCGAGCGCTGCGCTGATGACGGCGTCAAAGTCAGATGCATCGCGTACGGTGGCCATGTCCTGTGCGTCCACGGTAACGCCCCAGTTGTCCGCCATGGCCTGATACAGTGGTTGCCGGTGGGCCAGTGCCTTGGCGTAGGTCCAGCGGATGAAGGCATCGGGGTCTACCTCGGCCTCGCTGCACCCGCTTTCGTCCAGATAGCCTGTCCAGCAAGTTTCCAGAAATTCCGGCTGATAGGCCATGGGTTTCGGCGCGCGATCAAAACGGCGCACCAGCTCTTGGGTGTGGGCCTCGTCACCTTTGATCCAAATCATCAAAGCGGCTTTGGACAGCGCGGTCAGAACCGGATCACCGGGGTCTGCCGGATCAACCCATTCACAGATCGACCCGCCTGTGTCGCAGATGAAATGCGGATAGCCATAAAGGTTTTCGGCGCGGTCGATAAAATACTGAGTATCCAGCAAGGCCTGCATCTCAGCGCGGCGGAACTGTTCCTGCCTGCGCCGATACTCGGCCATCGGAAGCCCCCCGAGATCGGGGTTCCCGGGCTTGCCCAGATAGGTCGATACTGGTGTCAGATTATCGAAGGATATGTTCGAGCCGATGTAGATGGAATCCGACAAAAGCAGATCGCGCAGGAACGGGTTCTTCATCGCCTCACGCTTGGCATTGTCGGCGATGTATTCGCCCATGTAGCGGGTGCCGATGCGATAATCGATTGAATAGTGAAACCAGTCGCCATTGTCCCGCAGCAGGTTCGAGACATGGGTTTTGCCCAGCCCTGACATTGCAAACAGAACAACGCGCTTGGCCGCAGAGTCGCGCCATTCGCTGGCGTTGGAATAGAGCATGGCGGAACCCCGGCGCTTAGGACGTTTTCACGGTCCCACTGGTTAAGGCCGGTCGCGGGCCGCGTCAAACGCTCTTGCGACGGGGCAGACGAATTCGGCCGTTCAGGATCAGTAATCCGATCGTCAAAAGGCCAAATCCGGCATAGGCCGACTGGGCCAGTTGTTCGTCGCGTACCCATGCGCCGAGCACAATCGCCACAGGCGGAATGATCAGTGTGACCAGCATCAGGTTGCCGGATCCGGCCATGGCGAGCACGCGGTAATAGAGCAGATAGGCAAGGGCGGTTGCTATGGCGGCATAGTAGACAATTCCGGCCCAGGTGCTCGGCGCAAGCGCAAGGTCCGGCATACCTTCGGCCCAGATGGCGATTGGGGCCATGATCAGTGTTGCCGTGGTCAACATGCCGGTGGCCGCTACAAGCGGCGACAGACTGCTCAGCCGGGCACGGGCCCATGCGCTTGCCACAGCGTAGCTCAAGGTGCCGGCCACCACGGCAAGCTGCGCCAGCGAAGTTATGTCGAAATTCCTGATCGCCGAGGGGCCGATCGCCGTCACAACGCCAGCAAACCCGACTGTTACACCAATAGCTTTTTGCCGCGTCAGCCGTTCGTCTGCAAAGACAAGCGCAGCGACCACGACACCAAATATGGCGGTTGTCGCATTAAAGATTGAGGTTAGCCCTGACGGGATGAAAAGCTGGCCCCATGCCATGAGCGAAAAGGGGATCACATTGTTCAGCAGCCCCATGACAAACAAACCAGCCCAAAGACGGGCAGATCTGGGCACAGCCAGCCCGCGCAACCACACCACTGGCCAGAGCAAGGCGGCGGCAATACCGGTGCGGTATAGCACCGAGGTCAAAGGTCCGATTTCGTCCAAGGCCACGCGAATGGCCAGAAAGGAACCGCCCCAAATTATGCCGAGCAACAACAGCTCGGCCCAGGCTCTGGATGAAAGACTCGTCTGATTCATGTGGCGAATATGGCCACGCTGTCGGGCAAAGACGATCCGGTTCTTGCGCAAAGCCGCAGGGTCAGGCGGCCTGTACCAGAAATGGGCGCAATGCCTGAACGGTTTGCTCGGGTGATTGATCGGGGAAAAAATGTCCGCCCGGAATGGCGCTATGGCGCATATTGGTCAGACGCGGCGCCCAGGTCGCTGCCACGTCCATCGCTTTGGCCATCGCGCCTTCGGCACCGTAAAGAACCAAAGCCGGGCAATCGACCGTACGATGCAGATCAGCCGCATCATCGTGGAAGTCGATATCAAGGGCCGCGCGATAGTCGTTGCACATGGATCGAATGCAGTCAGGATCGCGCCATGACTGGCGGTAGGCATCGAGCATCTCCGGTTCGAAATCCGTCAGCCGCGCCTTGCCGAAACCCAGCAGACATCGTTCAAAATAAGCATCCGGGTCATGCCCGATCATGGTCTCCGGGAACGGGGCGGGTTGAGCGAGGAAAAACCAATGATAATAAGCTCTTGCGACGCCCTGATCCAGCTGTTTTAGCAGGTGGTGGGTTGGCACGATGTCCATGACTGTCAGGCTGTGAACGCATTGCGGCGCGTCCAGTGCCATGCGGTGCGCCACCCGCGCACCGCGATCATGGCCCACCAGATGAAAGCGATCAAAACCAATGTGGGCCATCAAGGCGCGCATGTCACGGCCCATGGCGCGAAAGCTCATCTGTGCGATTTGCGCCGGTTTGCTGCTGGCACCGTACCCACGCAGGTCGGCACTGACGACGGTATGGGTTTCGGCCAGAGCGGGGGCTATGCGGGACCACATGGCACGGGTTTGCGGGAATCCGTGCAACAACAGGACGGGCGGACCGTTGCCCATCACGTCATAGACGATGCGCTGGCTGTCGTGTTCGAAGACCCGTGTTTGGGCAAAGGATTGTTCTGTCATCTCCCGGAGGAGCTAACGAAACTCACTGAGCCCAAGTCAACCCCGGGCAGGGCATCTGACAAAGTTGCCTGCGCCGTCAGGAACATGGATTGGCTGTTGTCATCCATCATTCCAAAGCCGGTTTGCCAGACGCTTGCCGGTGTGTAGACCAGCACCAAAGCCCCGAGCGCTCCCACAAGCAGACCACCAGAGTTGCGTTTTTTGCCACCATTGCCCAACCAGTAGCGCACCGCATGAAGGGCAAAGAGCATGATTGAAGCCATTAGCAATGCGCCAAGACCCATCATGATCTTTTCTTGCGCGGCAGCGCTTAGGTTGCCTTCGCGCAGAGAGGCTTCGAGCAGCTGGCGGTTTGAGCCGACTGAAATCACAACGTAGGCCCAGGCAAAGCCAGCCAGGGCAGAAGCCGTCGGGCGACTCGCCGTCGCATCCTTTAGACGCGCACCTTCGCCCCAGCGATAGAACGCAGGGTCCACCCGCTTAACGCGGCGGCGAAAATCGCTGTAGCCTTTGGTGTCTGACGCAAATCCCATGCCTGATTTCTAATTAAGGAATATGGCGAAGCTTTGCTCGAATGAGGCACAAATTGGGTCGGATTGCCCTAACGTCATGGAAACAATGCACACGTTATGGCGGGTTTTGTCGCCGCGAGCGTTCTCAATCCGCTGATTTTTAAATCAAAATCAGGGCTTATGGGTTTTGCTCGCGAAGCTGATTCCCGTTCAGGGTGTGACGCGTCTGTCAGGTGATCGCGTCGAGGATGCGGGCCCAACTGCGGATCCCTTTGTGAAAGCTTTCGAGATCGTATTTTTCATTGGGCGAATGAATCTGGTCGTCATCCTTGCCCCAGCCGACCAGCATCGAATCCATGCCAAGGATCGACTTGAAGTACCCGGCAACGGGGATTGACCCACCGCATCCGGTAAACGCTGCTTCATGTCCCCATTCCGCTCCCAAGGCGCCGCGTGCCTGTTCAAAGGCCGGGTGAGTTGTTTCCATCTGGCTGGCGGGTGATGCTCCGTGCGGCGCAAAGTCGACGTCCACGTCTGGCGGCAGTTGGTCTTTTACCCACGCACGAAAACTGTCGCGGATGGCGTGTGGATCTTGTTGGCCGACAAGACGGAAACTCACCTTGGCGCTGGCTTTGGAGGGCAGAACAGTTTTGAAACCGTCGCCTGTATAGCCGCCGATGATGCCATTGATTTCAGCCGTGGGGCGCGACCAGATCATTTCCAAAGGGGTTCGCCCGGTTTCGCCAGCAGGCTCGGACAGGCTCACATCCCCCAAAAAGGCAGAGTGATCGAAATTTAGCGCGTCCCATTGGTCTTTGATCGCTGCGGGCAGTTCCGGCACACCGTCGTAAAAGCCGGGAACCTGCACATGCCCATTGTCATCATGCAGGTTGCCAAGAACGCGGGTCAGAACACGAATTGGGTTTTGCGCAGCGCCGCCGAACATTCCAGAATGCAGGTCTTTGTCCGGGCCCGTCAGGGTGATCTCTTCGCCAAGCAGGCCACGCAACTGGGTCATGATCGATGGAACGCGGGATTCGAACAGGCCGGTATCGCAAATCAAGGCGATGTCCGCTTTCAACTCGTCAGCGTTTTCCTTCAGAAAGGGAATCAGGGATGGCGATCCGCTTTCTTCTTCGCCTTCGAAGAAGAAGGTGATCCGACAGGGCAGGGTGCCATGCTCGGCTTTCCATGCGCGACAGGCTTCGACAAAGGTCATCAGCTGGCCTTTGTCGTCCGACGATCCGCGACCTCGGATGACTTTGCCTTTGGCGGTTTCTTCGATGGCAGGATCAAAAGGGTCGCGATTCCACAACTCCAGCGGATCAACGGGCTGCACATCGTAGTGCCCATAAAATAATACGTGTGGGCCGTCTCCGTCGACATGTCCGACGACCATTGGATGGCCGGGCGTGGGGCGTTTTTCAGCGTTCACCCCGAGGCTGGCCAGATCTTCCACGAGCCAGTCTGCGGCTTTGTCGCACTCTGATTTGAAGGCAGGATCCGTGGAAATCGACGGAATCCTCAGCAAGGCCATCAAGCGGTCCAACGCCGCGGGCAGATCGTCGTCGATGCGGGAAAGAACGGGATCAAGCGGCATGGAGCACTCCTTTGGTGTGGGATTGTCTTCGCGCTGACCGTATCAAAGGCCCCGGCAGTGTCCAGAGCAGGCGGAGCCGGTCAGCCACAGGAAACATGTTTCCGATATGCGTCAATTTTTCAGACCCGGGACGGTTGTCTGTCGATTTGCTTGACCCAGATCAAGGCTGCGACGGTTGGTCCGTCGATAAACAGTTGTCACAAGTTGTCGCGAACGATAGTTATTCACAAACTTGAATGCGGCTGTATGCTGGATTTACGGCACGATGGGGGGCCGCCCGGTACGGGGTGGGCCGAAGAAAAGGAGAGACACGGTGGACTACACCGCGAAGCTCGATGACGCCTTGGCGCGTTTGCACGAAGAGGGCCGGTACCGGACCTTTATCGATATTGAACGTAAGAACGGCCAGTTTCCCCACGCGACGTGGCGCAAAACCGATGGCAGCGAACAGCCCATCACTGTTTGGTGTGGCAACGACTATCTCGGCATGGGCCAAAACCCGGTCGTGCTGGACGCGATGCATGAGGCGATCAAAGCCACCGGCGCAGGATCGGGGGGCACACGGAATATTTCGGGCACCACGGTCTATCACAAGCGGTTGGAAGCAGAACTTGCTGACCTGCACGGGAAAGAATCAGCACTGCTGTTCACCTCGGCTTACATTGCCAATGACGCAACCCTGTCGACTTTGCCGCGGCTTTTCCCCGGCCTGATCATCTATTCGGATGAGCTGAACCACGCCTCAATGATCGAAGGTGTGCGCCGCAATGGTGGTGCCAAGCGAATCTTCAAGCACAACGACGTTGACGATCTGCGTGCCAAGCTCGAAGCGGACGATCCGGCGGCGCCAAAGCTGATTGCCTTCGAATCCATCTATTCGATGGACGGCGATTTCGGTCCGATCGAAGCCATCTGTGATCTTGCGGATGAATTTGGCGCACTGACATACATCGACGAAGTCCACGCTGTGGGCATGTACGGGCCACGTGGGGCCGGTGTCTGCGAACGGGATCGTCTGATGCACCGCATCGACATCATCAACGGTACATTGGCCAAGGCCTATGGCGTGATGGGTGGTTATATCGCATCGAGCGACAAAATGTGTGATGCCATAAGGTCTTATGCGCCGGGCTTTATCTTTACGACATCCATTCCGCCGGCGGTTGCCGCTGGTGCCGCGGCCTCGGTCGCCTTTCTGAAAACCACTGAAGGTCAGAAGCTGCGTGAGCAGCATCAGACACAGGCCAGCATCCTGAAACTGCGGCTGAAGGGCATGGGCCTGCCAATCATTGACCATGGGAGCCATATCGTTCCGGTCATCGTGGGCGATCCTGTACACACCAAGAAGCTGTCTGACATGCTTCTGGACGGGTACGGAATCTACGTTCAGCCGATCAATTTCCCGACCGTTCCGCGCGGCACCGAAAGACTGCGTTTCACGCCGTCCCCGGTGCATGGCCCGAACGAGATGGACAAGCTGGTCCGCGCGATGGATGAACTTTGGAGCCATTGTGCGCTGAATCGTGCCGAATTAACGGGTTAGGCGGTGGATAACCTGTAATTCCCCTTGAGATATGCTATTCTAGGCGCAATGAACGGGCAGGCCGAGTCGGTACGCCCGTCGCGGTAAATGCAGGCGCAGGAAGAATGGTATGGTAGGGCAGGCCACATGATTGGGCGCAAATCCCGCAATACGCCAGAGCTAGAAGACGTCGTAAGCCCGCAGGGTTTTGACGACTTTACGCTGCGCCTTGGCGATATGATGCGCGGTGAGCGGGCCACATTGGGCAAATCCTTGCTGGACGTGCAGCGAGAGTTGCGCATCAAGGCCAGCTACATCGCTGCCATTGAAAACTGCGACCCTTCTGCCTTCGATACCCCGGGCTTTATTGCTGGATACGTGCGTTCCTATGCGCGGTATCTGGGCATGGACCCGGATGAAACCTTTGCGGTCTTCTGCGCCGAAAGCGGCTTTTCCGTCGCGCATGGCATGTCTGACAAGGCCTCGACGATTCGAAAGTCGGATGACGAAGCTTCGGGCCCGCGTGCCCGTGACCCTCTGGCCGAACCGAATATGCCATTCGCACCAGCGGCCGAAAGCGTGCTGTCGCGGATTGAACCGGGCGCTGTCGGCTCGACGCTTGTGCTGCTCGCTCTGATTGGTGGCATTGGCTATGGCGGCTGGGCTGTTCTGCAAGAAGTGCAGCGCGTGCAAGTCACCCCGATCGAACAGACGCCCATTGTGCTCAGCGAACTTGACCCGCTGGACGGTGCCGTGCGCCCTGTGCAGTCGCCGGACGGCCCGGCTGAGCAAGAAGAAGTGGCTGGCCTGTTCACGCCACCTGCAAAAGACGGGTTTGACCGGCTGTACCGCCCGCAGGCATTGGACGTTCCTGTGCTCGTGGCGCGTGATGCCCCGATTTCCACACTCGATCCTTCCAATGTTGGACTGTTTGCGCAGTCCGATCGCCGGGATTTGCCACAGGTGCAAGACAGCTCGCTTGCGGCTGCTGCGCTTGAGCAGGGTCTGACCACAACAGCGCTGGCGGCGGCTGAGCAAGCCCCGGTTTTGCAAGGCGATGGTGTGACAGTCGTTGCCGTACGCCCAGCTTGGGTGCGTGTGCGTGACGAAGCGGGCACGACGCTGTTTACCGGCATTATGAATGCAGGCGACACCTACGCGGTCCCCGCGAACGCGACGGTCCCTCGGATCGAAGTGGGCGAGTCTGGCGCGGTGTATTACGCGGTCAACGGCGTGACGCTTGGCCCATCTGGGCCAAACGGCCAATTCTCTGAGGTTGATCTGGTTCCCGATGTCCTGGTCGAACGCTACGATGTCGCGGCGATTGACGCGGACAGTGATCTGAGCCGTGTGCTGGCATCGCTGGATTTGCGCCCCGAACAGCCGGTCGTTGCCGAAGTGCAGGCTCCGGTTATCGCGCAGATTGCTGGTCCGGACGTGACACGCCCACCTGAAGTTCCAGCGCGCCCCAATGCGCCTGAACGTGTGGCTCCGATTTTGGCCGAAGCACCGGCTGCACCGCAAGCGCCAGTGGCACCTGTATTGAACCGTACACAACTGGCCGATACGGCCGTACCAGCCAGCCCGCAGGTGCTGCGCAATCCATTGCCCGGAATTACTGTCGTTGCGACAGCGGAAACATGGGTTGAGGTCACGTCACCATCGGGCAAAAAGCTGTTCGCCCAGACGCTGCGCCCGGGTGATACGTACCGCGTGCCACAGACAGAACAACCGCCCACGATCTTTTCCGGCAATGCTGGCGGTGTTTTCTTTGCCGTGAATGGCCAGACTTACGGCCCCTATGGCAAAAGCGGGCAATTTGGCCGCAATCTTGCGCTGTCTGCCGAGGGCATTACGCAAAAGCTGGCCGTTGCGGATCTGAACCAGCAGCCTGCTTTGGCCAAGGTCGTCGCCGAGCTTAATGCCGGACAGGCTCTTCCTCAGGAATAATGGGGCCTAAGGGCCTTTTGGTGTGGTTATCACTGGACCTCGGTCTCCGTGTGCCTGTAGTGTAAACTTGAGTTGACATATTTTCCGGGTCAGCGCGGTACGCTTGGCCCGGTGTCAGAACGGTCAGGAAACGCGATATGTCTCACAATCACATCCGCCCGTGGCGAAACATCTATCGCCGCAAATCCCGTCAGATCATGGTGGGTTCGGTGCCTGTCGGTGGTGATGCGCCGATCACGGTCCAGACCATGACCAATACGGTAACCACGGATATTCCGGGCACGATTGCGCAGGTTCAGGCCGCGGCAGAGGCGGGTGCAGACATCGTGCGCGTATCGGTGCCCGATCAGGACAGTTCCCGCGCCCTCAAGGAGATCGTCAAGGAGAGCCCGGTTCCGATCGTTGCCGATATCCATTTTCACTACAAACGTGGGATCGAAGCGGCAGAGGCGGGCGCTGCCTGTCTTCGCATCAACCCGGGCAACATCGGTTCAGAAGATCGCGTCAAGGAAGTGATCCGTGCCGCGCGGGATCACGGGTGTTCCATTCGGATTGGCGTGAACGCCGGTTCCTTGGAAAAACACCTGCTCGAAAAATATGCCGAGCCTTGTCCCGAAGCGATGGTTGAATCCGGTTTGGATCACATCAAGATATTGCAGGACAACGATTTTCACGAATTCAAGATCAGCTGTAAGGCATCCGACGTCTTTTTGTCGGCGGCGGCCTATCAGGCCCTTGCCGATGTGACCGATGCGCCAATCCATCTGGGGATCACCGAAGCGGGTGGTTTGACTTCGGGCACGATCAAATCAGCGATTGGTCTGGGCAACCTGCTTTGGATGGGGATTGGGGATACCATTCGTGTCAGCCTTTCGGCGGATCCTGTCGAAGAAGTAAAGGTCGGGTACGAAATCCTGAAATCGCTTGGCCTGCGCCATCGTGGGGTGAACATTATTTCCTGCCCCAGCTGCGCCCGTCAGGGATTTGACGTGATCAAGACGGTTGAACGGCTGGAAAAGCGGCTTGAACATATCAAGACACCCATGAGCCTGTCGATTATCGGCTGTGTCGTGAATGGACCGGGCGAAGCCTTGATGACCGATGTCGGATTTACCGGCGGCGGCAACGGGGCAGGGATGGTCTATCTGGCAGGCAAGCAAAGCCACAAGATGTCCAACGATCAGATGGTCGAACACATCGTTGAGCAGGTTGAAAAGAAAGCTGCGGAACTCGAAGAGCAAAACAGTGCCGAGACCCAAGCCGCTGAATAGCCTCTTGGCTGCGGGTCATCGCCTCTGAACGAGAAAGCCCCGCAGATTGCTCTGCGGGGCTTCTTTTTTGATAGCATGATCCAGTCGTTACGGGCGTGCGCGCTCTTCTGCAACGATTTGGGTCATGGCGTCGATCGGCGCGTAGCCTCGCAACATGGTGCCACCAAAGACAAAGCTGGGCGTGCCGCTGATCTGCATCGCTTGTGCCAGTGCACGAGTTTCAGCGATCCGGCGGGCGACCTCTTCGCTCTCCATTTCTTCAAAGATGGCATCCACATCGAGCCCCAATGACGATGCCAAACGGCTGAGCGCCGGTTCGGTCGGGTTCCCGTCCAGCGCCACCAGACCGTCATGCATTGCCTTGTAGGCATCGGGGCCTTCGGTGATCAGCGTTGCGATGGCAAAACGCGACGAAATCAAAGAGGCTTCGCCGAGGATCGGGAATTCCTTAACGATCAGTCGAATATCGCCATCAGCTTCGATGAGCGATTCAACTTCGGGCGCTGCGCGGCGGCAGTAGCCACAGCGATAGTCCAGAAATTCGACGATGGTGAATGATCCGTCGGGATTGCCGCCCACATAGGAAAAACCGTCATCCAGAAGCGCATCCAGATTTGCTGTGACCAGATCGCGGTCAGCTTCTGCCTGCGCTTGGTTCTGGCGCTGCTCCAGAACCGCAACAGCGTCCATGATGACCTGCGGGTCGCGCATCAGGTAGTCGCGCACCAAAGCATCGAATGCGGCGCTTTGTTCTTCGGTCATATTGTCGAGATCCAGCGCCGCGAGCGGGGCCGCCGCATCATCTGCATCCACCTCAACCGCGGCGTCGTCAGCAACTTCGGCCACAGTTTCCTCGGCAGCGTCATCCACTGCGTCTTCGGCGACTTCAGCAACCTCATCGGCGGTTTCGTCAACGGCCTCGACCACCGCTTCGCCAGCGCCTTCCACGGCGTCAGCAGCAACTTCGACCGCGTCTTCGGCCTTCTCGACGACAGTTTCGGCAGCGTCGGCGACGGCATCACTGACATCTTCAGCGACTTCTTCGACCTTGGTCGCGACGGCTTCGGCAGCTTCTGTTGCCGTTTCCTTTGGATCGCCGGTCAGCGCGCTGACAGCGGCCACGACGGCCAGAATGCCCGTGCCACCACCCACGATGAGTGGAAGTTTTGAATCGTCCATGTATTGCTCCCAGGTAAATCTCTTAACGTCGTAAGGCTCTTTCAGCAGCACTTAGCACATCTTGTGCCCGCTGCCACGGGCCCGATCCACGCGGCAATTGGCCCATGGCCCGTTCCGCGTGCAGTTTGGCGTCTTTCATTCGGCCTTGCAGTGCGTATCGTTCGGCTGTGACGGTGGATGCCATTCCCGGCTGGCCTTGTTTGGCATAGGCCACAGCCAAATCCCGCAACAACCGACCGTTGGAAAAATCACGGCCACGGGCCGCCTCAAGCGACCGCAAAGCACCGCGAACGTCTCCGGCTGCCAGTTGCGCACGGCCAAGCCCGGCAAGGATCAATGGTTCACGCGGGGCGCCCTTGGCCGCTGCGCGAAAAGTTTGCACGGCAGCGTTGAAGTTGCGCGACTCCAAAAGGATCTGTCCTTTGAGATCCAGCAGAAATGGATCGGACTTGCGCACCGCGATTGCCTGATCAATCGCCTTGAGAGCGCGTTTGGTGTTGGACTGCCGATGATAGGCCGCCGCCTGTCGCATCAGGTTGATATCCTGCGAAATGCTGTCTTTGGCGCGGCGCAGGGTCCAGCCCGGTGCCCGTTTGAAGGCAGTCAGCTTGCCTTTGGCGCGTTCGAACCAGTACTGCGACGTCGTGTTCGGGCCGGCGCCTTTGTGTCCTTCCACCAAACCGCGCAAGGCGCGCAGACGGTCACGGGACAGGGGGTGCGTGCGCATATAGGGGTCTTGCCGGGCGGTGGAGAGCGCCTCTTGGCCACGGAAAATTTCCTGCACCTCCAATGCGCCGCGCGGGTCGATCCCGGCGCGCATCATGAACCGCACAGACGAGATATCTGCCGCGCTCTCTTCGGCGCGTGTGTGGGTAAAGAACAGCCGCATGGCTGATCCTTGTGTGCCCGCTGCCACGGCGGCTGCGGCTTGACCATTCCCAGATGCCGCACCGGTCACCGCCGCAAGAAGCAGGCCCAGACCGGCCGCCGTGCGGGCCGAGCGCATGTTGCCAAGGCGGCGGGCCAGATGGCCGTTCGAGATATGAGCCGCTTCATGCGCGATAACAGCCTGAAGCTGTTCTGCGGTCGTCAGCTTCATCATCAGGCCGGAATGGATAAAGATATGCTGCGTATCGACAACGAAGGCATTCAAGGCGCTGTCGTCAATCAACAGAATGCGAACTGAGTTGGGGTTCAGACCGGCCGCGGACAGCACAGGTTTGGCCAGCTGGCGCAGCGAAAACTCGATGTCCGCGTCGCGCAACAAAGTCGCGGCACGGGCAGGGGACGCGGCCAGAAGGCTTAGCAGCAGGACCACGCTCAGGCATTTTGCAATCAGTCTTGGAAGGATCATTGACGCCTCACCGTTTCTAGCCGTAGGCACAGGGACACAGGCCATGAAGGCCAAGATGGTGCGAGCAGAGTAGAGAGGCAAGTCATGCGGAATTCAACCCGGGGTGCGGTTGATCCCTTTATTGTGATGGATGTGATGGAAGCGGCGCGGCAGGCCGAGCAGGCGGGCCGTCATATCATTCACATGGAAGTGGGCCAGCCCGGCACACCTGCGCCGGCGGCTGCCCGAGACGCCTTGGCCAAGGCCATGCAGGACGAGTCGCTCGGCTATACAGTTGCTCTTGGACTTCCGGCGCTGCGTTCGCGGATCGCCCAGCTATATGGGGAATGGTACAATGTTGATCTGGATCCGGGCCGCGTTGTGGTCACTCCGGGATCCAGCGGCGGTTTCATTCTCGCCTTCTCGGCGCTGTTTGACGCTGGGGATCGTGTCGCCTTGGGCGCACCGGGATACCCGTCCTATCGACAGATCCTGAAGGCGATGAACCTGGTTCCGGTCGAGGTGCAATCTTCGGCGGAAAACCGCCTTCAACCTACTCCCGCAGACCTCGAAGCAGTGGATTATCAGGGCCTGATGGTCGCCAGCCCTGCGAATCCCACCGGTACGATGCTGGGGCGGCCTGAATTGTCAGCACTGATATCGGCAGCGCAGGCCAGAGGCGCGGCCTTCTTGTCTGACGAAATCTATCACGGCATCGAATATGAAGCCAAAGCGGTCAGCGCGCTGGAAATCAGTGATGATGTCTGTGTCATCAATTCTTTTTCCAAATACTTCTCCATGACCGGATGGCGGGCCGGTTGGCTGGTTTTGCCAGAAGACAACATCCGACAGGTCGAACGTTTGGCGCAGAACATGTTCATCTGCGCGCCGCATGCTTCGCAGTTGGCGGCGCTGGCGGCCATGGATGCTGGTGATGAACTCGAACAGAACATGGCCGTTTACCGCAAGAACCGCGCGCTCATGCTCGAAGGTTTGCCTCAGGCTGGGTTTGATCGTATCGCACCGCCGGATGGTGCGTTTTACGTCTATGCCGATATCAGCCATCTGACCGATGACAGCCGGGCCTTTGCCCGCGCCATTCTGGACGAGGCAGGGGTCGCGGTAACCCCCGGTCTGGATTTCGATCCGGTCCGTGGCGGCGGGACCTTGCGGTTTTCCTATGCTCGCTCAACAGCCGATATCGAAGAAGGGTTGGAACGTTTGCGCGGATTTATGCAGGCCCGGGGTCATATCTGACCTGATTGGATTGTTTGGGATGCGTGCCTTGTGCGGCTCTGTTATCCTGCCCGAAACCACCCCGGGAAGAGGCGGATGAGCAGGCTTTTGCATCTTTTGACAGTCTTGGGCTGCGTGCTTGTATTTGGCGCGACCACAAGCATTGCCCAGCAGTCCGGTGGTCTGGCCCGGCTGCAGTCGGCCAGTATGGAGGATGCCCGGTTTGGGCGGACGGTCATTATGCTTGACCTTAGTCAGGGTGTGCCTTGGCGACTGTTCACTCTAGATGAGCCTCGCCGCCTTGTTCTCGACTTTCGTGAAGTGGACTGGAGCGGCATGAATGGTGAAGAGGTCAATTCCTCGGATCGCATCAGCGCATTGCGCGTGGGCCGGTTTCAGCCCGGTTGGTCCCGCATGGTTCTGGAACTGGCCGAACCAATGGCTGTCGAACAGGCGGAACTGAAAACGCAGCCAGAAACAGGGCTGGCGCAACTGGCGGTCACTCTGCGCCGAAGTGATGACGAGAGCTTTGCCAAAACTGCTGGGGCTCCTGTGTCTCCGGGTTGGCAGGCCATCCGGCCCGAGGCACAAGTGGCCGCGCAGGCCGGGCAAGATGGCCCCTTGCGGGTTATGCTGGATCCCGGGCATGGCGGATTGGATCCGGGCGCGGAACGCACTGGCATCAACGAAGCCGACCTGATGCTTCAGTTTGCATTTGAGCTGCGCGAGGCGTTGCTGCGGACTGGCCGTTACGAGGTATTCCTGACACGAGAGGCCGATGTATTCGTCTCGCTGGAGGCGCGGGTCGCGATGGCGCAACAGGCCAATGCCGATCTGTTCGTCTCCTTGCACGCAGATGCAATTGCCGCAGGCGTGGCGCATGGTGCGACGGTTTATGTGCTGGACGAAGAGGCTTCGGATGAGGCGTCGGCGGCTTTGGCGGAACGTCATGACCGTGACAACCTTCTGGGCGGTGTCGATTTGTCTGGTGCCGACGATCAGGTCGCGCAGGTGCTTATGGAAATTGCCCGGCTCGACAATACGCCGCGCAGCGCTGCGTTGGCGCGCCATCTGGTCAACGGTATTCGGAATGCACTAGGTCACGTGCACAAAAGGCCGCTGCGCAAGGCCGGGTTTTCGGTGCTCAAGGCCGCCGACATCCCATCGGTTCTGGTGGAACTGGGGTTCCTGTCAACGCAGCAGGATCTGAAGAACCTGCAGGATCCGGCATGGCGTGCGGGTATGGCGGCTGGTATCCGTGACGGCATCGAAGCATGGGCCATCGAGGACGAAGCCCTGTCCCGTCTGCGCCGCCAATAGGTCGCTTAGCGGAAATGCTTGGACAGTTTCAGGCCCTGACCCTGATAGTTGGATGCAATGCCCGCGCCATATAGCTGCTGCGGTATTTCGGACATCCGTTCATAAACCAGCCGTCCGACCACTTGTCCGTGCTCCAGCACAAAGGGTGCCTCGTGGCAGCGCACTTCCAACACGCCACGCGCGCCGGTTCCTCCGGCAGCCGCATGGCCAAAGCCGGGGTCGAAGAAGCCCGCATAGTGCACGCGGAATTCACCAACCATGGCCAGATAGGGTGCCATTTCAGCGGCATAGCCGGGTGGGATGTGGACCGCTTCACGGCTGACAAGGATGTAGAATGCGCCGGGGTCCAGTACCAACTGCCGCGTGTCAGTATAGAGCTGCTCCCAGAAATCGGCCGGATCGTACTGGCCGATGCGATCCAGATCGATCACCCCGGTGTGCGGCTTGGCACGATACCCGACCAGATTGCCCTCGCCGGGGCTCAGATCAACGGAAAAGCCCAAACCTTCGCTGATAACGGCAGGCCCGCCGCCGACCAGTGTTTCCGCCTCGTGCAAAGCGCGCAGTTCATCATCATCCAGAACAGCCCGGCCATCGCGGAACCGGATCTGGTTCAGCCGCATTCCAGGCCGTGCCAGCACAGAGAAGCTTCGCGGGCAGATTTCAGCGTAGAGCGGCCCGGAATAGCCGGGCGCAATACGATCAAACTCGGTACCGCCATCGGTTATCACGCGGGTCAACAAATCCAATCGCCCGGTTGAGCTTTTGGCATTTGCGATGGCCTGAATACCGTTGGGCAGTGACAGGCTTTCCATCAGCGGAACAACGTAGACACAGCCCTTTTCGAGAACCGCACCATCGGTCAAATCGATCCGGTGCATCTCAAAATCTTCTATCCGGCTGGCAACACTGCGTCCTTCACCGGCCAGAAACGAGGCTCGAACCCGATAGGCCACGGTGCCCAGACGCAGATCAAGGCTGGCAGGTTGAATCTGGCCATCCACGAAATCTGTGCCAGCGCTAAGGCCGCCTGTCGCTATCAGAGTTTCGATCTGCTGGCTTGCCAATACGCCTGGCATGTCGTGTTCCTTTCGTCCGTTGCATCTGCATAGCAAGCACATCCACAAAGCGGGAGGGC
Organism: Paracoccaceae bacterium; assembly: GCA_020630695.1. GTDB lineage: Bacteria > Pseudomonadota > Alphaproteobacteria > Rhodobacterales > Rhodobacteraceae > Thalassococcus_A > Thalassococcus_A lentus. Next base: position 29,792 of record JAHDIS010000019.1, read on the forward strand.
AAAAACGCAAAACGCCGCCCCAAATGGGACGGCGCTCTTTGTTTGTATTTGGGCCGAATCAGACGATATCGGCTGCTTCGTCCTCTTCCTCGGCCAGTGCCTCGAGTTCGGCTTCGGCGTCCCACCACTTCTTGTTGCTGAACGCCGCCAGAATGGTGATGATCTCGTCGCCTGAAACGATCGTCTCTACCTCTGGTGTCGATGCCTCTGCCTCGGTTTCAGCATCCTGATCCGCAATCGGGTCGCGTCCGCCGTTACCATTGTGACCGCCGTTGCCGTTGCCTTGGCCGTGGCTTGGCCGTCCGCCGGATTCTTCCGGCGCAGGTGCATCGACGTCGTCATCGTCGGTGTCGACAACGGGCTCAACGCCAGTTTCAGGTTCCGGATCGACTACGTCGTCTGGCGTGTCTTCAAGCGGGCCTACGTATTCGATATTCGAACGAAGGCTGGCTTCACCGCGCAATTCTAGGTGCCTGATCTCGACAGTGTGTTCACCGGCGGGCAGTTCCAATTCGACTTGCTGAAAGCCTTCCAGTTCCACGTCGCGGCTATCGAGGATCAACTCGCCGTTGACATAGAGCTGCGCCTCATCCTCTGCCTGAAGATCAACTCGGTAGACGCCGCCCTCGGCGCTGTCGATTGTCTTGGTAAAGACCGTCGCAACATTATCCGACTGGGCGCCATCGGCGAAAGCTTCGGTTGTGGCAAAGAAATCAACGTCTTCTGCCGTGTCAGCGCCATCGGCTTGTACCGAAAAGTCGACATCGTCGATCGAGCGGACAGATGGATTTAGGTTGAAGAAATCCACCGTGAATTCAGCCGCTTCTGCGGTGTCTTCCGGCTCAGGGATGACTTCGGGCTCTGGCTCGGGGATGACCTCCGGCTCTGGCTCAGGGATGATCTCTGGCTCTGGCTCTGGCTCTGGCTCAGGGATGACCTCGGGCTCTGGCTCAGGGATGACCTCTGGCTCCGGCTCGGGTATGACCTCGGGCTCTGGATCAACCGGTTCTGGATCGACCGGTTCTGGATCGACGGGGCCTGTTTCCCCGGAATCGATTCCAGTTCCATTCCCATCCAGAACACCTGCCTCGATCAAGTTTTCCTCGATCACATCCACGATTGCTTCGTGATTTGCCAAAACCGATGGGTGAATATTGTCCGGCGCAGGATCAAGTTGCGGCGGGCGTTCTCCGTACGTGGCCATGTAGGTGATCATAGAGGCCAGATAGTAGGTGGTTTCCGTACCATGCGGGGCGCTGTCTACATAAAGCGCGTCGGCAGGAATGTCGGACAAAACTGTTGTGAACAGCTCCGAAAGCGTGGACGCCACCGGGATCAGGGTAACGTTGGCATCGGGATCCGCCGCGTTGATCTGATCAACCAGCGTTTCGTACCAATCGTTGTAGCCGCCCATGTTATAGTCGTGATAGGCGCGCAGCGCATCGTCGGACGGCGGGATTGTGTCGCTATATGGGCCCATGTCGGCCCAGCCTTGGTAAATGAAGATTCTCGCATCTGGCTGGTCCGTGGTCACATCCGCGACAATGTCCTGAACCGCATCCAGTGGAGAACGGCTGTCGCCGAAATAGTTGATGTCGACCGACAGGTCCTGGATGAAGTTCGCGGGTGTGATAAGAACGCTGTCAAACTCCGCATCAGCAAAGCTGCCGGATTCCCACGCGCTGTCGACCCCGCTGAAACCCCACTGCGACAGGGGTTCGGGACGGTCGGCGAATTCACGCAAGAACCCGTAGGCGCCATTGGCCGCGTAGGTGTTCCCCGCTTCTTCGGCAAAGAGATCCATCCAGTAGGGGACGTTGGTAAAGGCATTGCCACCGGCGAAATTCACCAGAGAATTGCCAAAGATATACTGCGACTGTTCGATCGGCATTCACATAACTCCATGCAACTGCATGCAAACTCAAAAAAAATGTGGAGACGACGGAACGCCACCCTGAACAGGTGCGAACTTAGCAGCATTACGGGCCCCCACGGCCGTGTTCTGGGAACTAGCCTAGTTCCCTTTTCCCGGCCAGCTTTCCCATACGGCAATGGCTTCCAAAAGGGGAAAACTCAGTGTTTCCAATCATCTGACAATGCCAGACAGAACACGGATCAAGGCCGTAGACGGCAAGGCTTGGAACCTTTGGAAACTGGTGATTGGTGCGGTGGTAGCTGATTGGTCGGGCTAGCAGGACTCGAACCTGCGACCTTCCGTCCCCCAGACGGACGCGCTACCAGGCTGCGCCATAGCCCGACTGGAGACGTGTCTTACTGGTTTTGCCGGTCGGGGCAACCCCTTTTGCACGGAAATCCCGCTTGAAATGCCCCGGAGCGCCGCGCTTTGACTGTTGGATCAGTTCAGACGATCCACCAATGCGCGCAGTGCAGACTTTTGTGCGCGCAGCGCTTCGATTTCTGCGGCACTGAATTCGCGTTTATTGGCCAACAGTCCCAAAACGCCCTGCGTGGTGTCGGTGGATCCATTCACATCAACAGTTTCTGCATCGCCCGCTTTTGCGGCCAAGGCTGCAGCGCCCGACGCAACAACCGTTTCGTCGGCTAACTCTGGCGTGTCACCTGTGGGTTCTTCGGCCGCCACGTCCTGATCGTCTTCCGATTGCTGCCGGTCCGCCATCGAACGGGTCAGGAAAGCGGGCAGGGCGGAGCCGCCCGACGCGGCATCCGAGGCGTCTTCGGCTACTTCTTCAACGGTGTCTTCAGGCGCGGTTTCGCCGATCTCGGCGGTGGCTGCAATTTCGCCAACAGAATCACCGCCTGAATCGGTGTCTGCACCCGTATCCTCGGCCTCAGCCATTTGTTCGGCTTCCGACGACATTTCGTCGACCAGCGGCGCAGCTGTCGCAGCGCTGTCTTCGCTTGCATCTTCTGTGGTTGAAAGTGCGATTTCCGCTTCAGATGGTTCTATTTCTTCTGCTGGCGTTAGCTCTTCGGCAGGGGTGTCTTCAGCCTCTTCGATCGGGTCATCTAAATCGGTTTGTTCGACACCGCTCTGCCCGTCACCGGACGAGGCCGCGATCTCTGCTACGGCATCCGTAGTTTCAATATCGTCCTGAGCCATCGGCTCCGTGTCATCGCTATCATCACTGACAGCTGGCGCATCTTCGGTGGCGTTTGCGTCGCCGGGTGCTTCTGCATCCTGGGCAGCTGGCGCAAAGGCTACGACACTGCTTTCTTCGGCACTTTGTTCGACCTCGATAAACGGCGCATCGGCTTCGGTGTCTGCCGGGGTCTCCGGCGCCTTGTCGTCCGACATGGCGGGGTCGGAATCAATATCGATTGACAGTGAAGATACGTGCTTAACACCTTGTTCACGCAAGATTTTCTGCACACCTTTGATGGTCATGCCATCTTCGTGCAGCAGTTTCTTGATGCCGCCCAACAAGGTCATGTCGGCGGGCCGGTAATACCGCCGACCCCCGGCGCGTTTCACTGGTTTGACTTGGGTAAATTTGCTTTCCCAGAAGCGCAGCACATGGGCTGGCGTATCGAGCCATTCCGCTACTTCCGAGATGGTCCGGAAGGCGTCGCGCGATTTCGCCATATCCGCGGCCTCAGCGCTTGTTGCCAGCCGCCACGCGATCCTTCATCAGATGCGATGGACGGAAGGTCAGGACCCGGCGTGGCTGGATTGGAACCTCTTCGCCGGTCTTTGGATTGCGGCCAACGCGGGCTGCTTTCTCGCGCACTGAAAAGGTGCCGAATGACGAGATTTTGACCTGTTCGCCACCCACCAGAGTGTCCGACATATGCTGCAGAACGGACTCGACCAGTTCGGCGCTTTCGTTGCGTGACAGCCCGACTTCGCGAAACACTGCTTCGCTTAGATCCATCCGTGTTAGGGTCTTCTCACCCATGTCGTCCCTCCCAGTGTTTTAAGCAAAATGCAGGAGGGTAAAACACAAGTCAATAACAAGGACTTGGCGCGAATACTTTAGATGTGAGTTGAGAGGTATTTGTGCTTACCAGCGCAGCACGACCGACCCCCAGGCCAGACCGCCGCCGATCGCTTCGGTGACAATCATGTCTCCGGTCTTGATCTGGCCGCGCTGTTTTCCAACCGACAGCGCCAGCGGTATCGACGCCGCCGAGGTGTTCCCGTGATCCTGAACCGTCACAACGACACGGTCCATCGGCAATCCCAGCTTTTTGGCAGTGCCGGTGATAATTCGAATGTTGGCCTGATGCGGGACGATCCAATCCACCTCGTCTGCTTCTAGGCCGATCTTGCCCATCGAGGTTTCAGCGGTTTTGGCCAGCTTTTCGACGGCATGGCGGAACACTTCCTTGCCCTGCATTCGCAGGAAACCGGTCGATTGTGTTGAAACACCGCCGTCCACATAGAGAATGTCACGGTGCCGTCCGTCCGAATTCAGGTCTGTGGCCAGAATTCCGCGATCTGCATTGCTGCCGTCGCCTTCCTGAGCCTCGAGGATCAGCGCGCCCGCCCCATCGCCGAACAGAACGCAGGTTGTGCGGTCGGACCAATCCATGATGCGGCTGAATGTTTCCGCACCGATCACCATCACGCGCTTGGCCTGACCGGAGAGGATCAGGGCGTTCGCATTGCTGAGGGCGAAAACAAAGCCTGCGCAGACGGCCTGAACGTCAAAGGCAAAGCCGCGGGTCATGCCCAGCTGGGCCTGTACCATGGTCGCTGCCGAAGGAAAGGTCAGATCAGCGGTCGACGTAGCCAGAACGATTGCATCGAGAGAATCGGCGTCAATACCGGCGTCTTCCAATGCTGCCTTGGCCGCTTTGGTCGCCAGATCGGATGTGCTTTGCCCCTCGGCTGCAAAGTGGCGCCGTTCGATACCAGACCGGCTGCGAATCCATTGGTCCGTTGTGTCGATCGTCGCTTCAAACTCGGCGTTTTCTACGATGCGTTCCGGCAGGTAGTGCCCGACGCCAATCACAACGGAACGCGTTGTCATGGATTCTGCTCTTTCTCTTGCGCGGATTCGGCTCCGCTTGTGGCTGCATCTTGCGTCTGTGCTGACGCAGAGGCAACCCGTGCCGCGAGTTTGTCTCCAAATCCGGATTTGGCAAGTTCAAACGCCAGCTTGACCGCGGCTGACACGCCCGTTGCATCCGCTGAGCCGTGTGACTTTACCACTGTCCCGTTCAGTCCCAGAAAGACGCCGCCATTCACCCGGCGTGGATCGATCCGTTTTTGCAAACGGCGCAGGGAGGTCACGGCCAACAGCGAGGCGAGGCGCGAGAGGGGAGAGAATGCAAAGGCTTGCTTCAGCAGATCCCCGATCAGCGAGGCCGTGCCTTCGCCTGTTTTCAGCGCAACGTTGCCGGTGAACCCGTCTGTCACGATCACGTCGCAAACATCGCCGGGTATATCGCCGCCTTCAACGAATCCCACGAATTCGAAATTTCCCCGCTCTGCGTTTTCGCGGATCAACTCGTGCGCTTCTTTCAGCTCGGCCCGGCCTTTGTGCTCTTCGGTGCCAACATTCAAAAGCCCGATACGAGGGCGGGACAGTTCCATGCCGTTGCGGGCATAGGACACGCCCATCAGCGCATATTGAAGCAGATCCTTGGCATCGGCGCGGATGTCTGCGCCCACGTCCAGCATCACGTTGAAACCCTGAGGGTTGCGCGAAGGCCAAAGGATCGCGATCGCAGGCCGGTTGACGCCGGGCAATTTGCGCAGCCGGATCATGGCCAGCGCCATCAGCGCGCCCGTGTTGCCGCAAGAGACGGCAACCGTTGCTTCGCCTGCGCGCACAGCATCCAATGTGGACCACATCGAGGTCGCCTTGCCGTGCCGCATCACCTGGCTGGGTTTGTCTTCCATGCTGACAACATCATCAGCGTGGCGAATTTCGCATCGGCCAGAGAGGATTTTACGTTTAGAAACAAGTTTTTGCAGCACAGGCTGATCGCCGTGCAGCAGGAAATCCAATTCGGGATTCTTCTTGGCAGAATGCGCGATGCCGGCGACTACTGCCGCCGGCCCATGGTCGCCGCCCATAGCGTCGACCGAAATAACAATGCGTCCGGCGCCAGCCGTGTTGTGATCCTTGGATAAGGTCATTCAGGGCGCCCGAAGCCGAAGTTATGCTGCGTCTTCGTCCAGATCGATTTCGTCGGTCAAGGCGACGACTTCGCGCTCTGCGTAGTGCCCGCAGGACGGACAAACGTGATGCGGACGCTTCAGTTCACCGCAGTTGTCGCACTCGTTCGGATTAGCAGCGACCAGTGCATCGTGCGCACGACGATTGTTGCGGCGCGATTTGGACACTTTGTTCTGTTGGACGGCCATGTCTCAACCTTCTCATATTACGTGATCGGCCGTGTAGAGCGGCCGCGGATTTCGATTGTTCGGCCTCTTACGCGCAAGCACGGGGCGGACACAACCCTTGTCGTCTCATGAAGGCGCGAAAATACGCAGAAAGCTTAAAAGAGCAAGCCATTTCTAGTCGCTCGGGTCTCCGTTCTGCATTTTGTCGCGCAGGGCTGCCAGACTCGCGAAGGGTTTGATGGCATCATCATCCAGCGGCACGGCACCCTCAGGTGCAAACTGTGCCTGTTCCAGTTCGGCGCCGTCCTTGCGCGGGTAGGGCGGAAGCGCCAGCGACAGGGCTTCGGACAGGATGGCTGCGAGATCGATATCTTCACCCAAGGCTTCGGTTTCATCGTCCTCCGGCATTTCGGTTTCAGACCCGTCATCATACTGGTTCAGCATGTTTGGCGGAACAAAGCGGCGAGTCACGTCGGTGTCGATCCGGGTGGTCACCGGCTCCAGCGTTACGGAACAAGGCTGCACAACGGTTGCGCCCAGTTTGGCGAAAAGTTGCCAGCCCTTTTTGCCCTTTGGCTCCAGCGTGCCGTCAAAGCGCAGTTTCTTGACCGAAATCGCGCCGAGTCTTTCGGCCAGCAAGGCCCGTTCGCCCGAATCCGGAGCGAGTGAAAAGGGTGTCTCACCGCTCTGCCTGAGTTTCGCGACACGCAAAATGTGGGGGCTGGGCGGCATATCTGACGATGCTGCGGTCATCGTGGGGTTTTCCTTGGCTTGAATGGAGCGCTAACCTTCTGTAAGCCGGATGTGAGGCATGGCCAAGGCAAGAGGTGCATCAATGCGCAGCAAATGGGCAAAATCGAAAGCGGTGATCCTGTGCGCTGTCGTATTGGCCACGGCTGGCTGTACGGCCCAGTACCGCACACACGGTTGGATGCCGCCCGAGGAAGATCTGCAACAGATCGTGCCGGGCGTCGACACCAAGGCCTCGGTCGAGGATCTCGTAGGTGTGCCGACAACGTCCGGTGTTCTGAACGATGGCGGTTACTACTATATCGAATCTGATGTGCGGACCTTTGCTTGGCAGCGCCCGCAGGTTATCGACCGCCGCGTTCTTGCGATCACCTTTGACAGTACCGACGTTGTAGACAACATCGTCAGCTATGGTCTCGAAGACGGGCGCGTTGTGCAACTGAACCGCCGTGTGACGCGATCGGGCGACGGAGACATCGGTTTCATTCGCAAACTCTTTGGCAATATCGGTGGCCTGTCAGCAGCAGAGCTGCTCGGCAACAACTGAGCCGAAGGCATGGCGCTGTCGCATAAAGTCGGCAGTTTCGTGGAACCGTTCAGCCCCCGTGCGCGCCTGCCGAACCTGCCCGCTATCAAAGGCCAGTACCGCGTGCGACTGGCGGAAGGATCCTCTGATCTGGTCCGTTCACAGAAGTTGCGTGGGCTGTCGTTTCACGGAAATGCCGCTGATCCGGACATGGACCCGTTTGATCTGGTCAGTGATCATCTGCTCGTGGAAACCATTGATTGCGGCGCGCTGGTTGCCGCCTGCCGTCTGAGTTTTGCCGAGTCTGGCGCGATACAGAATGGCTATTCCGGCCAGTTCTACAATCTCGAAAGGCTGGCAAACGCCGCTTGCCCGGGCGTTGAGCTTGGGCGGTTTTGTCTGCATCCGGAATTTCGGGACCCCGATATCCTGCGTTTGGTCTGGGCCGCTATTGCGGCCTATGTCGATTCTCATGGCGCACGGATCCTGTTCGGTTGCAGCAGCTTTGAGGGCACAGACCCTGCTGTTTATGAGGCGGCTTTTGCGTTGTTGCGTCAGCGCCACCTTGCGCCGCCTGCTATGCGGCCAGAGCAGCGGGGCATACCAGTGGTCGAATTTCCACATCAGGCGCCCCATGACCCGGGTCAGGCCTTGCAGCACCTGCCACCGTTGCTGCGCACGTATCTGTCGATGGGCGGGTGGGTCAGCGATCATGCCGTTGTGGATCCCGAGATGAACACCATCCACGTCTTTACCGGGGTCGAAGTTGCGGCGATTCCCCCCGCGCGTAAACGAATCCTGCGCTCAATTCTGAACTGAGGGGCATCACGCCCTTGGCCCTGCCGTCTTTGGTGTTACCTAGGCCCTATGCAGGACGCCTTGTTCATAGGATCTCAAATCTATCGCGGATCGCGCTATGGCGCCAAGCATCCCTTGTCGATCGAACGCGTTCCGGCCGTCATTGATCTGTGCCGTGCGCTGGGTTGGTTGCCGGGTGCGCGATATCGCACTTCGCCGCGTGCAAAACCCGCTGCACTGCATGGTTTCCACTCTGAGCGGTACATCACGGCGCTGATGGAGGCCGAAGCCCGGCAAAAGGTTAGTGAAGAGACCCGCAGCGCCCATGGTCTGGGCACGCTTTCGAACCCTGTGTTTCCCGAAATGTACAGACGCCCGGCCACAGCGGTTGGGGGCGGATTGCTGGCCGCTGAATTGGTGGCCTGGGGCGGAGTGGTGTTCAATCCAGGGGGTGGCACCCACCACGGATTGCCGGATCAGGCCGCCGGTTTTTGCTATCTAAACGAGCCGGTCATCACCATAAGGCGCCTTCTGGAGATGGGGATCGAGCGTGTCGCCTATGTGGACATCGACGCACATCATTGTGACGGGGTGGCGTTGGGTTTTCACGGCTCGCAACAGGTGCGCATGATTTCGGTGCATGAGGACAACCGCTGGCCCTTTACTGGCGCGCTGCAGGACGATGCGGGGGGGGCAGGGTTCAACCTGCCAGTGCCACGCGGGTTCAACGATGATGAATTTGCCTTTGTGCTGAACGAAATGATTGTGCCGGCGGTCGCGCAATTCAAACCCGGTGCCGTTTTCCTGCAATGCGGGGCTGATGCCCTTTTGGAAGACCCGTTATCCCGGCTGGCCTTGTCCAACAATTCGCATCGCCTTGCGTTGCGTGCGCTGCGCCCGCTTAGCCCGCGCCTGATTGTTTCAGGCGGCGGTGGCTACAATCCCTGGTCAGTCGCCCGCTGCTGGGCGGGGCTTTGGGCCGAAATATCCGGCCAGAGCATTCCCCAACGGTTGCCCGCCCATGCGCAGCAGATTCTGCAAGGACTGACATGGCACCGCAAGGCGCAACCCGGTCCTGACCTGATCGCTCAGCTGAGCGATCCATATCGGGGCGGCGAAATCAGAAGCGAAATCCGTGCCGGGGTGGCCGTTTTGCAGCGTCGCTTGCAGGCGTCCTGAGCGCAGGGGCAATGCGTATTCAGGGGACCAATTGGGACTGGCGATGTCAGGGCGATTGGAGCGGGTAACGGGAATCGAACCCGTAACTTAAGCTTGGGAAGCTCGCGTGATACCTTTTCACCATACCCGCACGCAGGCGCTTGGGATACTTGGGCCTCTGGCCATCGTCAAGACGGCGCGCGTTCGGCCCATCCGGCAAATATCTTTTCCAGCGCAACAACCACGTAGTAAAGCGCAATGCCCAGTATCGCGAGCGCGATCAGCACGGCAAACATCAGCGGATAATCCGAGTTGGTTTTGCCGGAATCAAACAGAGCGCCCAGTCCGCGCCCATGCGGCGAGACGATTTCCATCAGGTTCGTTCCGATAAAGGCCAGCGTGACCGCGACTTTGAGCGCACCAAAGAACTCGGGCAGCGTTTTCGGCAGCGCGATTTTCCAGAAAATGGTGGTTTGCGACGCGCCCAGTGCCCGCAGGATGTCGCGGTATTCAGGCTCCAGCGTCGACAGACCGATCGAAATCGAAACAGCAATCGGGAAAAACGAGATCAGAAAGGCGATCAGGACAGTGTTGAAGTCATGCTGGCCCACAAAGAGCAGGGCAACAATCGGAACCAGCGTGGCTTTGGGAATCGCGTTGAAACCCACCAGAAGCGGATAAAGCGCATCGCGCATGGTGCGCGAAAACCCCATGATCATGCCGATGATCACACCGACAACCACCGCCAGCAAAAGCCCGACGACCGTGCGCCACAGAGTTTGCCAACCCATGACGAGAAACAGTTCCCAATAGCGCGAATAGGCTGGCGGCAGATCAGAAGGCGAAGCCATGATGTAGTTGGGCCATTCGTTGAACCAGACCAATCCTTCCCAGAACAGCAAAAACACAATGATCGCCGCAATGGGGGCAAGAACTGCGCGCGATGTCAGTCGTTGCACAAACGAGGTGCCGCTGGGGGCAGCGGGTGTCGGGGCGGGGTCGGGTACATAGGCCATGGTATGCTCGTTCTATCGTTACTGTGCGGCCTGTGCATCTTCGGCACGGCCTTGCGCGATCTTGATCTGATCGCGAAGGACATGGAGCATCTCGACCGCTTCTTGTTCGTATAGAACGTCCAGATCGGTGCGTCCGTTCATCGAAGTATCCATAGTATGCTGGACCCGGGCCGGGCGGTCCGACAGCACAATGGTCTGATCGGCCAGATAGATGGATTCGCGCAGATCATGCGTGATCAGCATGCAGGTGAACGGCTCTTCGGCGCGCAGGCGGTGCATGGTTTGCCACAGGTCTTCGCGGGTGAAGGCGTCCAGAGCACCAAAGGGTTCATCCATGATCAGAATATCGGGTTTGTGTGCAATTGCCCGGCAGAGCGAGGCGCGCTGGCGCATACCGCCAGAAAGCTCTGATGGGCGTTTCGTCTCAAAGCCTTCCAGGCCTACGAGCGAGAGTAGTTCGCGGGCGCGGTCCTCTTTCTGGGACCGTGTCAGTTTGTTCGGCACGATCTCAAGCGGCAGGATGACATTGTCGAGAATTGTGCGCCATTCCAGCAAGACCGGGTTCTGAAAGGCCATGCCAACAGTCGATCGGGGGCCTTTGACCGCTCTGCCATCCAGCAAGACCTTGCCCTGATCCGGGATCAGCAATCCGGCCACCAGTTTGGTCAAAGTGGATTTGCCGCAACCGGATGGCCCGACCACCGCGCAAAAGGAGGCGGAGGGAACGATAAAGTCCAGGTTGTCCAGAACAGGCAATTTTCCAGACGCCGTGTCATAGGCGTGAGTGACGCCGGAAATCTCGATGGTTTGTGTCATTGGGGTACGCTTTCACGCGTGGGCCGCCTTGGCAAGCGGCCCACGCAATCGTTTCAGGAATTGGTTACTTCAGCATCCGCGCGTCGGCAGAGGGTAGGTAGGCGTCTGTGAAGTACAGGCTGACATCCGGTTCATTCTGGAACTCGTAAGTCAGTTTGATTTGCTCGATGGCATTGGCCATACGATCAGCGTCCACGCCGCCCATACCATTGGTCATGGCATAGTCGGTGGCCACGTTCGCGTCGATTGCCAGCTGCAAACGGCGGGTTTCCAGGGCCGCGTCAGCCGCCGGATTCCGTTCGATCAGCGATGGGATGGCCGCAGCGGGATCTGCGATTGCGTCGGCCCAGCCTTTGGCGACAGCGCCGAGGAAACCGGTCAGTAGTTCGCCGTTTTCAGCGGCCCAATCAGTGTTTGCGATGATGGCGTTGCCATAAAGATCAACGCCATAGTCCGCCATCAGGATGGTCGAGATGTCGTCTTCCTCTACGCCCAGACGAACAAGGTTCAGGTAGGATGAGAAGGAAAACCCGGTGACCGCAGCAACTTCGCCCTGCGCCAGCATAGGCTCGCGTGTTGGGAAGCCAACCGGCTCAACGGTGATTGCGGCGGTGTCGAGATCATTGGCTGCGGCAAAGATCGGGAACTGTGCCCATGCACCATCCGGGGGCGGAGCACCCAGAACGCGTCCTTCGAGATCCTTGGGCGCTTCGACACCCAGAGACTTGCGTCCGACAATCGCAAACGGCGGCTTGTCATAGACCATCATCACGGCTGTGACTGGCGCGCCGGGGTTCTGATCGAGGAACTTTACCAACGAGTTGATGTCGGCAAACCCAACCGGAAATGCACCGGTTGCCACTTTTGGGATGGCGTCGAGTGAGCCCTGACCTGCTGTGATCTCAACGGACAGATCGGCTTCGCCGAAATACCCTTTGTCGATTGCGACAAAGTAAGGCGCGGCGGGGCCTTCGAATTTCCAGTCCAGCGCGAAAGGCACGGCCGTTTCGGCCTGAGCGAAGCTGGCTGCGCCCACCAGTGTGGCCGCGATAAAGGTCTGTCGGAACATGATTCCTCCTTGAGTGATTGTTGGACTTCGCCGCGCATTGCGCCCGCGTCAGATCACAAAGGCAAGAATATTTGCCGAAAAAATGGACAAATGCCGTTTGTCGCATGAAAATCGGGCGTTCACACGCGTTTCGGTTGTGCTATGCGCGCCGTCTTCTCCTGCGGCCGCCAGAATCGCCACCGCTGCCGGTGTTGAAGCTGACGTTGGGCAGGGTCACGATCTTGGACAACTCGGGGAAAGGATCGGTTTTGTGCGGAATGGCATTTGCCGCCACAAAGTGTTCCTGGAACCGCGGCTCAATGGCCGTTTCGACCTTTGTGATCTGCCGAACCGTTCCTTCGATTTCGCGGCGTGCCGCCAGATTGCACAGCGCGATGCGCGCACCGGTGCCTGCGGCATTGCCGGCGCTGGTGACCTTTTCCAGTGGCACGTCCGGGATCATGCCCAGCACCATGGCGTGTTTGGCACTGATATGCGCGCCGAAAGCCCCGGCCAGCACCACGCGGTCGACTTTCTCAACGTTCATTTCGTCCATCAACAGGCGCGCACCGGCATAGAGCGCGGATTTGGCAAGCTGGATCGCCCGAATATCGCCCTGTGTCACCGTGATCCGGGGGCCGCCGGTGTCGCTGGCATCGTGGATCAAATAGGCATGCGTCCGCCCCTCGGGAACGCAGCGGGCTGTCCCGGCCGCTTCGGCCGAGCCAATCAGTCCGGAATCGTCCATCAATCCGGCGATGCGCATCTCTGCGACCGCTTCGATGATGCCGGAGCCGCAAATACCGGTGATGCCTGTCTGTGCCGTGGCTTGCCAAAACCCGTCTTCGTCCGACCACTTGTCACAACCAATGACACGAAAACGCGGTTCCTTGGTTTCGGGATCGATGCGGATGGCTTCGATGGCGCCGGGGGCGGCCCGCTGGCCTGAACTGATTTGCGCGCCTTCAAATGCAGGGCCGGTTGGCGAAGAACAGGCTAGAACGCGGCTGGTGTCGCCCAGCAGAATTTCGGCGTTTGTCCCTACATCGACCACAAGAACCAGATCTTCGCTTTTGCCGGGTTGCTCAGACAGGGCGACGGCGGCTGCGTCGGCTCCGACATGGCCGGCGATGCAGGGCAGAATATAAATCTGAGAGGCCGAGGGCAGGGCGGTGATTTCCAGATCCGCGGCCCGCAGGTGAAGCGGCTCAGATGTGGCCAGTGCAAAGGGTGCCTGCCCCAATTCCACCGGGTCAATGCCGATCAGCAAGTGGTGCATCACGGGGTTGCAGACGAACACGGTCTCAAGGATCAGCGCCGGGTCAATGCCCGCTTCGGCCGAGATATCCTGCACCAGAGCATCAATGGCCAGCCTGACCGCACGGGTCATTTCGCCGTCGCCGCCGGGGTTCATCATTGCATAGGATACACGGCTCATGAGGTCTTCGCCGAACCGGATTTGTGGGTTCATGATGCCAGAGGAGGCCACAACAGCGCCGGTGTCCAGATTGGTCAGGTGTGCAGCAACCGTTGTAGAGCCGAGATCAATCGCGAGGCCAAACAAGCTGTCTTCGTGCAAACCGGGCCAAGCAGCGATGATCTGCGGTGTTGTTTCGGCGCTGTGTTTGTTCAGCGCGACCGTGATTTTCCATGCGCCCTTGCGCAGCACGGTTTGCAGCGTGCCCAGCACGGAAAAGTCCATTGTTACTGCAGGAATGTCCCATTGGGCAGCCAAGGCGCGGGTCACGCGTTCCAAGTCGCCTGTGGGCTCGTGCATATCCGGCTCTTCGACTTCGATGTAGTAAAGCCGGGTTGCAGGATCCATTTCGATCACGCGGGTGCTGGCGGCCTTGCGGACCACCTGCCGGTGGACCTGACTTTCGGCGGGAACGTCGATCACAACGTCCCCCTGAACCAAGGCCTGACAGCCGAGTCGGCGGCCTTCTTTCAGGCCGCGTTTCTGGTCATAGCGTTCTTCGACGGCGTTCCATTCCGACAGCGCACCCTCGGCGACCGTCACGCCATGCTTGGAGAATTCGCCATAGCCGGGCGTGATCTGACATTTGGAACAGATGCCACGTCCGCCGCACACGGAATCCAGATCCACACCCAACTGACGGGCCGCTGTCAGAACTGGCGTTCCTACAGGAAAACGCCCGCGTTTACCGGACGGGGTGAAGACGACCAATGGGTCTTGGGTCATGGTTTGATCCTATGTGCAGCGCAGCGCTTTTTCGGCACAATAGACTGCGAAACGCAAAGGGAAAGCCGGGTCGCGACATAGCGCAGTGGATTGGCGTCATACGCGCGCTGAAATTCCCGTTGGTTTTGGGGAAGACCCGGCCCGGATCAGATCGAAAACGAGGTGCCGCAACCGCAGGACGACGTGGCATTGGGGTTTTCGATGACAAATCGCGCGCCGATCAGCTCATCGGAAAAATCGATCACCGCACCGGCCAGAAAGGGGAGGGAAACCGGATCGACCACGACCTTCTGACCGTCGCCTTCCAGCACCAGATCATCCCCGGATGCGTCGTCGAGCTTGATCTCGTACTGAAAGCCCGAACACCCGCCGCCTTCGACCGCGACGCGCAGCGCTTTTCCATCTGCGCCAGCACCGATTTCTGCGAGGCGCTCAAAGGCGCGGGGCGTGACTTTGGGGGGCAACTGCATGGGATCCTCGCCGGTTTATCTTGGCTTTCCCATGTAATATAAGCAGGCACAGGACAGGCCACAAGAACGCACGGCAATAACAATGAGTGCGCTTAGAAAAGAAGGACGGCGGGAATGCGGGCAGATTTCGCATGCGACCCCAATGGCGCACGTGGGCGCATGGTCAGCGAAGAAGAGAGCGCGTTCCGCTCATGTTTCCAGCGTGACAGGGATCGGATCATTCATTCATCGGCGTTCCGAAGGCTGAAACACAAAACGCAGGTCTTTGTTGAACACGAGGGTGATTTCTATCGCACCCGCCTGACGCATTCGATCGAGGTCGCGCAGGTCGCCCGGACAATAGCCGGGGCTTTGGGCCTGAACACCGACCTGACCGAGGCCGTGGCACTGGCGCATGATCTGGGGCACACGCCCTTTGGCCATACCGGCGAAGACGCGTTGGATCTGCTGATGCAGCCCTACGGCGGCTTCGATCACAATGCGCAGACCATTCGGATCGTTACGAAACTGGAACGACACTACGCCGGATTTGATGGTCTGAACCTGACGTGGGACACGCTAGAAGGCATCGCCAAGCACAATGGGCCGGTTCAGGGCGAAATTCCCTATGCGCTGGCTGAATACAACGCGGTTCATGATCTGGAACTGAACACCCATGCCAGCGCCGAGGCGCAGGTCGCGGCATTGTCTGATGACATCGCTTACAATAACCATGATCTGCACGACGGTTTGCGCGCCGGGTTGTTTACCGAAGATCAGGTTGTGCAATTGCCCATCGTTGGATCAGCCTTTGCCGAAGTGGACCGCCAGCACCCGGGTCTTGAGCCATACCGGCGCCGCCACGAAGCCTTGCGGCGGGTGTTTGGTGCCATGGTCGCCGATGTCATCGACACCAGCCACGCGATGCTGAAGCAGTCCGGCGCAGGCAGTGCGCAGGATATCCGCGATCTGGGACGTCCGGTGATCGCATTCTCCGACGGGATGTGGGCCGATCTGAAGGTGATCCGGGCTTTTCTGTTCGGAAATATGTACCGGGCGCCCAGCGTCATGACCCAAAGAGCAAAGGTTACCAAGGCGCTCGAATTCCTGTTCCCGACCTACATGAGCAACCCTGATCTGTTGCCCAACCGTTGGCGGGCTGAAATCGAAGCGGCGGGCTCAGAGGCGGATCTGGCCCGACTGGTGGCGGACTATATCGCCGGGATGACAGATCGCTTTGCTTTGCAGGCTCATGCCAAGCTGACAGGCAGTGACATCCTGCACGACGGCAGTTGACCCGCGCGTCGAAAGGCCTGATCTTGGCGGGGCTTTGCGTACAGCGACTTGAGATACGCTTTTGACAGTACGGGATTGGCAGTGTTCGGGGCCGGGTATTTCAAAGGTAAGGTGGTCGCCATCATGGGCGCAGAGCATCCTCTGGGAAGCTCGCTCGCGTTGCGTTTCAGCGGGTTTGGCGCGACCGTCATCGCGATTGGCGAAGACGAGGAAAGCCTGCATGGGCTGGCCCGCACCAATCCCGAACAAATAGAACCCCTGGCCCTGCGCAGTGGACGTGCTGATGTTTTGGGGCTTTTGCGCGATGCTTGGGGTGATGAGCCGCTTGATTGCTATATCGACACCAGCCCGATTTCCGCCGAGCGGCAAAAGCTGCAGGCTCCGGATATATTCGCCAAATCTGCCGGAACCGCGGCGGCACTGGTCCGTGGCATCCGCAATGGGCAGGCCCGTGCGGTTCTGGCCATGCCCGCAGTCAGCAGCGCATCAAGCCCGACGGAAACAGCCAGACATGCAGGATACACGGCGCTGGTGCGCCAGTTCGGCAAGGAATGCATGCCGGGCCGGTTTTGCGGAGCAGAGGTGCCGGGCGATCTGGAGTGGTCGTCGGAACAATGCCTGTCTATTGGCGATGCGATCATGATGCTGGTGCATCCGGTGTCACGTGCCGTTGCGCAAGGCACGGTTATCGGGCTTGCACTGGATCGGCGCAAATAGCACGGTGCTGCCAGGTCTGGTTCACGAGGGGCGAGTATATGGCAACTGCAGAAGTGTCTGGAATGGATCCGGTAATGGCCTTTGCTCTGGTCGGCGCATTGGGCGTTGGCAGTCAATGGCTCGCATGGCGTTTGCGTATGCCTGCGATCGTTTTGATGCTGGCGGCCGGTCTGATTGTCGGGCCGGGGCTAGGCCTGTTGAACCCGGCAGAACAATTCGGATCAATGCTGGGGCCGATGGTTGCTATCGCGGTTGCGATTATCCTGTTTGAAGGTGGACTGACCCTGAACGCCCATTCGCTGTCGGACGCGGCAACCGGTGTAAAACGACTGGTCGTCGTGGGCGCGCCGCTGGGGTGGATCGCCTCGACGGCGGCTCTGCATTATGTCGCCGGGCTTAGTTGGGAAGCATCGGCCGTTTTTGGTGGCATCATGATCGTCACAGGACCTACTGTAATTGCGCCATTGCTCCGTCAGGCCAAGTTGTCCAAACGGCCCGCCGCTCTTTTGCAGTGGGAAGCCATTGTCAACGATCCCGTCGGGGCGTTGGCCGCCGTTCTGGCCTTCGAAGTGGTTGTCGTTCTTCAGACCGCGACAAGCGTTGGCGAAGCTGTGCAGGCGCTGGCCGTCGGCATGGCGGTAGCCACAGTGCTTGGCATTGCGGCGGGCTGGGGCGTCGCCCGTGCCTTCCGGCTGGCCTATGTGCCTGAATATATGAAGGTGCCAGTGCTGTTTGTCGTCTTGCTGGGCGTGTTTGCGCTGGCCGACAGCGTATTGCACGAATCCGGTTTGCTCACGGTCACAATCATGGGGATCTGGATCGCCAACGCGCATTTGCCGAGCTACGTGGAACTGCGCCGTTTCAAAGAGCACGCAACCGTGCTGCTGGTGTCAGGGGTTTTCATCCTGCTTGCCGCTGGCATGAGCGTCGAGTTGCTCAAATCGCTGGATTGGCGTGCGGCTGCCTTTGTGGCGTCGGTCATCCTGTTGGCGCGTCCGCTGCCAGTTCTGGTCGCGCTCGCATTTTCCAATGTGCCATGGCGCGAACGGTTGCTGGTTGCCTTTACCGGACCGCGGGGCGTTGTCCTTGTGGCTGTTGCCGGGTTGTTCGGGGAACGTCTGGTGGCGCTGGGCATCGAGGATGCGGGCCGCATTCCGCCCTTGGCCTTTGCGCTTGTGGCCGCGACCGTTGTGCTACACGGCTTTACGCTGACCCCGGTGGCCAAGCTCTTGGGGCTGACGGCATCCAACGCGCCGGGTGTTATGATCCTTGGTGGATCGCGTTGGTCCGTTGCGCTTGCCCAAGCACTTCAGAAACTTGATCTGCCGGTGATCATTGCCGACCCGAACCATGCCCATCTGAGGGCTGCGCGCGAGGCAGGGGTTGAGACCTATTTCGGGGATATCCTTTCAGAAGCGGCCGAAGACCGGCTCGATCTCGTGGCCTATGAAAAGCTGATCTGTGCGACAGACAACGATGCCTACAACACCTTTGTTGCGACAGATCTCGCACCGGAGTTCGGGCGGGATAACGTTTTTCAGATCAAGCGGGTCAAACAGACCAGCACCCGCCATGCTCTGCCGCCCACATTGGGCGGGCGTGCCATTGGATCGGATATGACCTATTTCGAGGCAGGCGCGGCGATATCCGAAGGCAAGGAGTTCCGGGTTACAACGCTTACCGAGGAGTTCACGTTGGACGACTGGCGCGCGGAGCATCCCGATGCCTCGCCTGTGGCCGAGCTTGGGCCGAACGGTCAATTGCGTCTTCTGGGGCCGAAAACCGAGATCAAGGGCGGCGTCGGTGCACGCTTGGTTGCTCTGTCCCAGGCCCGGCCCGAACGCGCCGAAAGCTGACAAGGCCCGGATGATGCGCCGCTAGACATTTGACGCCCCGGGCCAGCGTGTTAGAGGGGGCGTCAAATCCGTTGGAGAGCTTTAATGAACCTCTTTTCCGATATCCGCTCGCTCGTGATCGCTTCCTTGCAGGACAGCGGTGTTCTGAACGAAGCCCCGGACGCAAACCTCGACCCGATCACGGTTGAGCCACCGCGCGATGCGGCCCATGGCGATATGGCGACCAACGCTGCCATGGTTCTGGCCAAACCCCTGCGTCAGAAGCCACGCGATATCGCGGAAACTTTGGCCGCCGTGCTGGTCAAGGATGATCGGATCGCAAGCGCCGAGGTTGCGGGACCGGGGTTCCTCAATCTGCGGCTGGCCGCTGGCGTGTGGCAAGGCCTGCCTTCTGCGGTGCTGGCACTGGGCAAGGACTTTGGCCGTTCGTCCTTGGGGCAGGGCAAGAAAGTGAACGTTGAGTTTGTCTCGGCCAACCCGACCGGCCCGATGCATGTGGGCCACGCACGCGGTGCGATCGTGGGGGATGCCATGGCGAGCCT
Source organism: Paracoccaceae bacterium (assembly GCA_020630695.1). GTDB lineage: Bacteria > Pseudomonadota > Alphaproteobacteria > Rhodobacterales > Rhodobacteraceae > Thalassococcus_A > Thalassococcus_A lentus. The sequence goes on from JAHDIS010000019.1 coordinate 49,244, forward strand.
TCTGGATTTTGCCGGCTTCGATGTGACGCGCGAATACTACATCAACGACGGTGGCGCGCAGGTTGATGTTCTGGCGCGGTCCGTCTACCTGCGCTACCTCGAAGCGCACGGGCAGGAAGTCGAGTTTGCGGACGGCACCTATCCCGGTGACTACCTCGTGCCTGTGGGCGAAGCGCTCAAGGCCAAGGTAGGCGACGATTATCTCGATAAGGGTGAACAATACTGGCTGGCCGACGTGCGCGAATTCGCGACCGACGCGATGATGGATCTGATCCGCGCGGACCTGAAGGCGCTGGGCGTCGAGATGGATCACTTCTTCAGCGAAAAGTCGCTGTACGGGACAGGCAAGATCGAAGCGGCGATCCAGACGCTCGACGAAAAGGGCCTGATCTATCGTGGTGTTCTTGAGCCGCCAAAGGGCAAGAAGCCCGAGGACTGGGAGCCGCGTGAGCAAACGCTGTTCAAAAGCACCGAACACGGCGACGACGTGGATCGTCCGATCATGAAATCAGACGGCAGCTGGACCTATTTCGCGCCGGATATTGCGTACCACTATGACAAGGTGGCGCGCGGTTTTGATCTGTTGATCGACATTTTTGGGGCCGATCATGGTGGCTACGTCAAACGGATGAAGGCCGCCGTTTCGGCCCTGTCCGATGGCAAGGTCCCACTGGACATCAAATTGCTACAACTGGTGAAGCTCTACAAAAACGGCGAGCCTTTCAAAATGTCCAAGCGTGCCGGGACTTTTGTCACTCTGCGCGATGTTGTGGACATGGTCGGGCCTGACGTGGCCCGGTTCCACATGCTGACCCGCAAAAACGATGCCGCGCTGGACTTTGATTTTGACAAGGTGGTGGAGCAATCCAAGGAAAACCCGGTCTTTTACGTTCAGTACGCGCATGCCCGCGTGTGTTCGGTGATCCGCAAGGCCGCGGATGAAGGCATGGATGTCAGCGATGCAAGCCTTGCCAAGGCAGACCTGAGCGGGATGACCCACGACGCGGAATTGACGTTGGCCCGGAAGATCGCGGAATGGCCGCGGCTGGTCGAGATCGCGGCAAAAGGCAACGAGCCGCACCGGATTGCCACATTCCTCAGTGAACTGGCTGCCGAGCTGCACGCGCTGTGGAACCGCGGCAATGATGAGCCTGAGCTGCGCTTTGTTCAGGGCGATGAGGCCACAACTCAGGCCAAGATCGCGTTGGCCCGTGCCACGGCGGTTGTTATTTCTGCTGGTCTTGCTATCTTGGGCGTGACTCCGATGGAGGAAATGCGCTGACAAAAGTGCGGCTCTGACGGGGCACAGGCAAGATTAACGAGCAGTGAGTCACCTGACGCGGCAAAGAATCGCGCGGGGGCAATGAGGCAGAAATGACGGATTACACCTATGACGGGGGGCAGGCGGCCCCGGCTACGCGTAATGTGGCCAGCTTGGCAAATTGGGCCGGTGCAACGGTGTCTTTGGCGCTGGTTATCGGTGTCGGTGTCTGGGGCTACAAGCTTCTGGTGCGCGACGTGACCGGTGTTCCCATTGTTCAGGCCATGGAAGGCCCGATGCGCGTAACGCCCGAAGACCCCGGCGGACGGCTTGCGGATCATCAGGGTCTCGCCGTGAATGATGTGGCGGGCTCCGGCACCACTGCACCGCCTGCGGATCGTCTTGTTCTGGCACCCAAGCCTGCGGGTCTGAGCGAAGAAGACGTGGCCCTGGGTGCGCTGGTTCCGACACATTCCCCTATGCCTGTGCAGGCCTCTATGGCGCAGAACAGTCGCCTGATGGAACTCACACCCGAAGAGATTGCCGAAGACGCGGGCCTTGCACCGCCTCTGAACGGAGACGATCAGCTTGGCGCGCTCGTTGCTCAGTTGACTGCCGATGCGCAACCGCTCAGCGATCTCGCGCCGGGAGAAACTAAGCCGATTGTCACGGCGCTTGATGGGGTGGCGCAAAGCCCGATCGTCAATGACACCTCTGTTGCGGGCGGTTTGGCGCGTTCGCTGCGTCCACGTTTGCGCCCGGCCGGACTGGGTGGCGGCGTGCGCGTTGCTTCCGCTGATGCAGGGCAGGTTGTTGCTGTTGCCGCGCCTGCTGCCAGTGGCGTTAAGGAAATTGACCCGACCACGTTGCCCGCAGGCACCCGTCTTGTGCAGATCGGCGCTTTCGACAGCCCCGAGACTGCGCGGTCCGAATGGCAGCGGCTGGAAGGGCGCTTTGGTGACTACCTCGACGGCAAAGCCCGTGTGATCCAAAAGGCCAGCTCAGGCGGCCGCGTGTTCTATCGCCTTCGGGCGCAGGGCTTTGAGGATCTGTCTGACGCGCGCCGCTTCTGCGCTGCTTTTGTTGCCGGCAAGGTCGATTGCATCCCAGTGGTGACGCGATGACACGCCGTTTTGGCGCGGCCATTCTGGGCTGTGCCGGAACGCGCCTGACTTCAGAAGAAAAACGTTTCTTTTCAGATTGCTATCCGGCGGGATTCATTCTGTTTTCCCGCAATCTCGAAGATGCTGACGACATTCGGGCGCTGTGTTCGGATATGCGTGATGCTGTAGGTTGGCACGCGCCTATTTTCATCGATCAGGAAGGTGGCCGCGTTCAGCGGATGCGGGCGCCTTTGGCGCGTGAATGGCTGCCGCCGTTGGATGATGTAGCCCGGTTTGGCGATCACGCTGCCGAGGCAATGGCCCTGCGGTACAAGATCATCAGCGCAGAACTGCTGGCCCTTGGGATTGATGGGAACTGTTCGCCGGCGTTGGATGTGGCCCGTCCGCAGACCCATGCAGTGCTGCGCAATCGGCTTCTTGGAGATCAACCGGACAAGGTGGCCGAGATCGGGTTGGCTGTTGCGCAGGCCCATCTGGACAGCGGCGTTCTGCCTGTGATCAAGCATATTCCCGGCCATGGTCTGGGAACCTTGGACAGTCATCTTGAACTGCCGCGTGTTTCAGCCCCACGGGACGTTCTGGACAGCATTGATTTCAAGGCGTTTGAACCCTTTGGCCACATGCCGTTGGGCATGTCGGCGCATCTGGTGTTCGAAGCCATTGATCCGGACAATCCCGCGACGATTTCGCCAGCCATGATTGACCTGATCCGCAAGCAGATCGGGTTTGGCGGGTTCCTGATGACGGATGACATTTCGATGGAAGCGTTGTCCGGAACGGTTGAAGAACGCGGCGCGGCGGCGCTGGCCGCCGGGTGCGACGCGGTTTTGCACTGCAACGGCAAAATGCACGAAATGCAGCCGCTGATGGAACGGATCGGAACCCTGGGTGAGCCGGCCCAAAGGCGCATGCAAGCCGCACTGGATATGCGGAAAACACCTGCACCCATTGACATCGCGGCCTTGGAATCGGACCTTGAGGCGCTGTTGCCATAACCCGGGCCTCCATGACCGAAAACGAGTTCTCCTTTTCTGACGTTCAATCCGTCTCGGACCGGCTGGCAGCCGAGTCTCTGGTCGTGGATGTGGACGGGTTCGAGGGACCGCTCGATCTGTTGCTGACCATGGCGCGCACCCAGAAGGTGGACCTGCGCAAAATTTCAATCCTAGAGTTGTCCAAGCAATACCTGGGCTTTGTGGAAAAAGCCAAGGAACTGAGGATCGAACTGGCGGCTGATTATCTGGTGATGGCTGCTTGGCTTGCGTTTCTGAAATCTCGCTTGCTGCTGCCGCCAGACCCAACCGAAGAGGGGCCTTCGGGTGAAGAACTGGCGGCGCATCTGGCCTTTCAGCTTGAGCGCCTGCAGGCCATGCGCGAGGCTGCAGCCAAGTTGATGGCCCGCGATCAGCTGGGGCGCGATTTCTTCGCGCGGGGGCTGCCAGAGGAAATGGAACGCGTGCGGCGCGTGACCTACACGGCCACGCTGCTCGATCTGATGCAGGCCTATGCCCGAATTCGCACACGTGACGAATTCAGGCCTTTCGTGATGGATCGCGACAGTGTCTTTACCATGGAGCAGGCACTGGATCGCATGCGCAACATGATCGGGTTTGCCGGGACTTGGACGGATATTCAAAGCTATCTGCCTGACGGCTGGGAAGACGACCCGGTCAAATGGCGTTCGGCCACTGCCGCGACCTTTGCGGCGTCGCTGGAACTGGTCAAGGAAGGCAAGGCCGAGTTGCAGCAGAATGAACTGTTCTCACCCATCATGTTGCGCCGCCGGGAGGATAGCCGTGACTGATACACCACCTGAAGCGCCGCAGGACGAGGACGATAGCCCGCGCGAGTCGCTGTTCGAAGCGCCGCCCATGGCCGAACAGGAACGCATGGTCGAGGCAATCCTTTTTGCATCTGCCGATCCGGTGTCGGTCAAGGAATTGAACGATCGGATGCCGCATGGCTGCGATGCCGCCGAGGCATTGGTCTATCTGCGCAAACGCTATGAGGGACGGGGCGTGCAGGTGGTCAAGGTTGGCGATGCATGGGCAATCCGAACCGCCGCTGATCTGGGTTTCCTGATGCAGCGCGAAACGGTTGAAACCCGCAAGCTGAGCCGCGCTGCAATCGAGACACTGGCAATTATTTCGTATCATCAACCGGTTACGCGTGCAGAGATCGAGGAAATCCGGGGCGTATCGGTCAGTCGTGGCACTGTGGATCAGTTGCTTGAAATGGAGTGGATCCGCTTTGGGCGTCGCCGGATGACACCCGGCCGCCCGGTAACGTTCGTCGTTACGCAAACGTTCCTCGATCACTTTGGGCTGGAATCGGCGCGCGATTTGCCGGGGCTTGCCGATTTGCGCGCGGCTGGTTTGCTCGAAAGCCGCCCGTTGCCAAGTGGTGTTCCGTCACCGGGTGAAGGTGATCCCGACGCTGACGAAGAGACCGAAGAGGGCCAGAGCGAGCTGTTCGAGGACTGATCGCGCATCGGACCAAGTGCGCGTGCTTGGGTCACATGCCACAAAAATGTGTTGTTCCCGCCGGAAAAACGTCTCGGGTTGTGGTATAGGCTGACGCAAGCGGACAAGATCCGCAGCCATGAGGTAGAGCATGAATTTCAATCAAATCATCAACATGATCACGCGCATGGTTATGCGCCGGGTGATCAACAAGGGCGTGAACGCGGGCATCGACAAGGCGATGGGCGCGGGCAAGGCCAATCAGGATCTCAGCCCCGAAGAGCGCGCGCAAAACCGCGCTGCCCGCAAGCAAGCACGCCAGATGAAGCAAAGCGCCAAGATGGCGCGCCGCATGAGTCGTTTCTGACATCAGAAGACCCGCATGATCACGCCAGTCTTGCCGGATACGGACCTGCGTTCGTAAAAGTGATCCAATAACCGGCAAATTCCCGCCCGGATGTGTTTTGACCGCGCTGCCAATGCCGTATAGTGAACCGGCAATCGGGCAAGGAGCAGGCGCGTGGTTCGCTTCATTTTTTCATTCTTTGGCGCGATCTTTTCGGTCGTGACACTCGGCACGATGATGGTCGCTCTGACCATCGGGGCCGTTTTCTGGATGTATGGCCGTGACTTGCCTAGCCACGAAAGCCTCGCGCAGTATACGCCGCCAACGATCAGCCGGATCTATTCCACCGAAGGGCAGGTCATTGACGAGTTCGCCCAGGAACGCCGTTTGTTCACGCCTGCGGCTGAAATTCCGGACCTGATCAAACAGGCTTTTATCAGCGCGGAAGACAAAAACTTCTATCAGCATCAGGGCTATGACATTCGCGGCATCGCTGCTGCGGCGGTTCAGGCGGTGCAAAGTCGTGGGCGCGACGTGCGTGGTGCTTCGACGATTACACAGCAGGTCATGAAAAACTTTCTGCTGTCTGGTGACCGCCGCGCGGAACGCAAGATCAAGGAAATCATACTGGCCAGCCGCGTTGAAACCGCGCTGAGCAAGGAAAAAATCCTTGAGCTGTATCTGAACGAGATTTTCCTCGGTCAGAATTCCTATGGCGTGACAGCGGCTTCACAGACCTATTTCAACAAGTCGCTGTCCGAACTTGAGCCGCACGAAGCGGCCTTTCTGGCTTCGTTGCCCAAGGCGCCATCTCAGTTCCATCCGGTTCGCCGCAAGGAACGCCTGTTGCAACGCCGGAACTTCGTGCTCGAAGAGATGTTCGAAAATGGCTACATCGACAAGGCAACCTATGATGTCGAGGTCAGCCAGCCGCTGAGATCGGTTCAGAATGGTGATTTCGAACCCTATCAGCGCAGCCTTCCGCCGCGTGACTATTTCACCGACGAAATTCGTCGCCAACTCAGCCGCGACTTTGGCGAAGAGCAGTTCTTTTCCGGCGGGTACAACGTGCGTGCGACGCTTGACCCTGAGATGCAGGTCGAAGCAGCCCATGCGCTGCAACGCGCACTAGAGCAATACGACCGCGGTTTGGGCCGCTGGCGTGGCACCGGCAAAAAGATTCCGGTCGAAGCGCTGGCGAGCGAACAGGAATGGCGGGACGCCTTGCGCAAGGTTGCCGTTGCGCGCGACGTTGATCTGGACAGCAAGTGGCACGTGGCGGTGGTCCGCGAAGTGCGGGACCAGGAACTCTTGCTGGGTATCGAGGGCCTGTCGCTGGATGATCCACGCGGGATGACTGTTCCACGCTCGGACACCAACTGGTTCAGCGGCAACCTCTTTGAAAACTTTTCGCCGGGTGATGTGATCCACATTCGTTCGCGCACCGAAGGCGGACAGCACGTGCGCTGGACCTTGCGGCAGGTGCCGCGTGTGCAGGGTGGTTTCATGGCCATGGATGTGAACACCGGCCGCGTGATCGCGATGCAGGGCGGGTTCAGCTATCAGCATTCGGTATTCAACCGCGCAACGCAGGCCATGCGTCAGCCTGGCTCCAGCTTTAAACCCTTCGTTTTTGCCGCAGCGCTCGACAGTGGCTATACGCCTGCGACGATTGTTGTGGATGCGCCGATTGAGATCAACACGCCGCAGGGCGTATGGCGTCCAAAGAACGCTTCCAACAAATTCTACGGTCCAACACCTTTGCGCACCGGGATCGAACAGTCGCGTAACCTGATGACCATCCGTCTCGCACAGGAAGTGGGCATGGGCGTCATTGCGGACTATGCTGAAAAGTTTGGTGTCTATGACAATATGGGCCGTGTGCTTGCGAACGCTTTGGGCTCTGACGAGACGACGTTGTACAAAACCGTGGCGGCTTATGCGATGTTTGCCAATGGCGGCGAACGGGTGCAGCCGACACTGATTGACCGGGTTCAGGATCGCTATGGAAACACGATCTATAGCCACGATGCAGAAGATGGGAACAAGCGGGTCTGCGTGGATTGCGACAACCCGAACCTCGCTGCTGGCCGCAGCCCGCGCATTGTGAACGAACGCGAGCGCGTGATGAACGCGATCACGGCCTATCAGTTAACTTCCATGATGGAAGGCGTGGTTGAGCGCGGCACCGCCAAGAAAACCGTGAACCTGCCAGTCCCGACTGCCGGCAAGACCGGCACAACCAATGACGCCAAGGATGTCTGGTTTGTTGGCTTCACCAGCAATATCGTGGCCGGCTGTTACATCGGTTTTGACACGCCGCGCAGCCTTGGCCGCGGGGCATCCGGTGGCGGCATGTGCGGCCCGGTGTTCACACGCTTTATGCAAAAAGCCGTGCAGAAATATGGTGGCGGTGCCTTTGACGTGCCGGCGGGTTGTGAATTCATCAAGATCGATCGCTTTTCCGGCGCGCGACTGGGTGAAAGCGCATCTGGCCCCAACGTCGTTGCAGAATGCTTCCGCGAAGGGGAGCAGCCGGTCTTTGGCATCCAGTTCGACGGCGGCTTTGCCATGTCGGGCGCGTTCGATCTGATCCGCCCGAACAACAACGGCGCTGCCAAGGAGGTCACCACCTCTTCGGGTAAAAAGGCCATTGTCGGACCAAAAGCCGGATTTGGCTCGCTCAGCTCGGGCGGCCTTTACTGATCACTCTGTGAACCAGCCTGTGCTTGGTGCCTTGCCGCTTGGCGGGGGCCTTGCTATCACGCGGGGCCAGCAGTTCTTTGACAGGATTAACCATGCGCGCAGAAGCCCAGAACAACGTGGACAAGATCGTAAAGTCGCTTGATCTGCTCAAGCAACGGCTTGGCTGGGAAACGGCGCAACATCGGCTTGAGGAATTCAACGCGCGCGTTGAAGACCCGAACCTGTGGGACGACCCGGCCGCGGCCCAGAAGCTGATGCGCGAGCGTCAGCAGCTGGTGGACGCCATGGAAACCTACACTTCGATCAAACAAGAGCTGGAAGACCAGCAGGAACTGATCGAGCTGGGCGAAATGGAAGAGGACGACGAGATCGTCGCCGAGGCCGAGGATGCGCTGAAGGTGCTTGTGGCCAAGGCCGCCAAGAAAGAACTCGAAGCGCTGCTGGATGGCGAGACGGACGGCAACGATGCCTTCCTTGAAATCAAGTCAGGGGCAGGGGGCACCGAGGCCTGCGATTGGGCCAGCATGCTGGCGCGGATGTATGTTCGCTGGGCCGAAAAGCGCGGTTTCGAGGTCGAGCTTCAGGAAGAAACCCCCGGCACCGAGGCGGGTATCAAATCGGTGACCTATCAGATCAAGGGCAAGAATGCCTATGGCTGGCTGAAATCCGAGAGTGGCACACATCGCCTTGTGCGAATTTCGCCCTTTGGCAAAGGCACGCGCGAGACGTCTTTTGCGGGGGTTGGCGCCTATCCCGTGATAGATGACAACATCGAAATCGAAGTGAACCCCGCTGACATCCGGATCGATACCTACCGGTCTTCGGGCGCAGGCGGACAGCACGTCAACACCACCGACTCGGCGGTTCGGATAACCCACCATCCAACCGGGATCGTGGTGACAAGTTCGGAAAAATCCCAGCACCAGAACCGTGACATCGCCATGAAAGCGCTGAAATCGCGGCTTTACCAACTGGAGTTGGACCGCCGGAATGCCGAAGTGAACGCTATGCACGAGGCCAAGGGGGATGCAGGCTGGGGCGCGCAGATCCGCTCTTATGTTCTGCAGCCTTATCAGATGGTCAAGGATTTGCGCACCAACCATGAAACCGCCGACACCTCGGGCGTTCTGGATGGGGATCTGGACCCGTTCATGGAAGCCACTCTGGCCATGCAGGTCGCTGGCAAGAGCCGTGCCGAGGCGGGCGCAGAAGACTAAGCGCGACATACCCTGATCAGGTGCGACGTCGCTCGTCCTGCAGCCCTGCGGCTGCATGACCTCGCCCCGCCCACCTTCCCATGTGCCTTTGGGTGCTTTTCCCTTGTGAAGCGCAATCGTGTTTGGCTAGTCTGAAGCCGGAAACGCGCGGGCGACCTGAGGAGGAGAAGGGATGCCCGATACGCCTAAACCTGGTGTGCCGGATTTGGCCACTGCCACTGTGTCGACGCTGCGCGAGGCGCTGAGACGGGGCTGGAGAGACTTCTGCAAGGCGCCGCGTTTCGCGTTGGTCTTTGCGGGTATCTACGTTCTGGGCGGCTGGTTGATGGTCTGGATCACCAATGTCACAGGACAGACCTATTGGCTGGTCTTCGCCGCAATTGGGTTTCCATTGATCGGCCCCTTCGCAGCCGTGGCCTTTTATGATGTCAGCCGCAGGATTGAACAGGGCCGGCCACTGCAGTGGAGCGAAATCGCCAGCGTGGTTCTCAGACAGTCAAAAAGACAGCTGCCATCGATCTGCGCGATCATCATTGTTGTCTTCCTGTTCTGGTTCTTTCTGGCCCACATGATCTTTGCCTTGTTCATGGGGCTGTCCACGATGACCAATGTCTCAAGCTCTTTTGAAATTTACCTGACTTCGAACGGGTTGATGATGCTTGGATTCGGAACCGTGGTCGGCGCCGGATTTGCGACGTTGCTTTACATGATCACGGTCCTGTCTCTGCCGATGTTGCTGGACCGTGAAATAGATTTTGTGACCGCGATGATTACGTCGTTTCAGTTTGTTCTGAGCAATTGGGTTGTGATGTGCGGATGGGCCGTGTTCATCGCAGCGGCGACCTTTGTGGCGATGATCCCGGGCTTTTTCGGACTTTTGATTGTCTTGCCGGTTCTGGGGCACGCCAGCTGGCATCTCTACGATATGCTGGCCTATGGGCCGGACGCGGGAATGAAAGCGGATTTGGCTGGGGCGTGACGGCACGCTCAGGCCTCTCGGCCCGCAGCCCTGAGCCGATCTCGCAGATCGGCTGCGCGGGGATCGCCCAGTTCAAGGGCAAAGACATAGGCGTGGGTCAGATAGAAATAGCAGGCCTCAACCGAGGCAGCCTGATCTGCGGCCTCGATATAAAGCGCGATCAGTGCCGATCGGTCATCATCTTCATGCGCACTGAGCAATCGCGCCTGAAGATCGTTCATTCCGCGGCCTGATCCTGCGCGCGCCATCTGTTTACGCGGCTTGCAACCCTGTCATGAAAGCA